>WQXJ01000002.1 GCA_009784895.1 Micrococcales bacterium
GACCGCACCGCCTCGGCTGTCACGGTCTCCTGGAAGGCCTCGTCGGGCGCCGCCTCGTACCAGGTTGAATACCAGTCAGCCAACACCAGCTGGACCTGGAAGACGGAGACGGACTACAAGACAAATACAGCCACATCGTTTGTCTCCACCAATCTGGCCAACCCGCCAAACTACAAGTACCGGGTGCGCGCCCTGAACTCGGGTGGCGCGTCAGCCTGGGTCGAGGTGAACTACCCCGGTACCGTAGCCCGCCCGCCTGCTCCCACTGGACTAAAGGCGGTAAAGCGTGACAACACATCCGCCACGGTCTCCTGGAACGCTTCGGCCGGCGCCGCCTCGTACGAGGTTGAATACCAGTCCGCCAACACATCCTGGGCTTGGAAGACGGAAACTGACTACAAAACCAAGACAGCCGTGTCGTTCGTTTCCACTAATCTGGCGGCCTCAGGAACCTACTTCTATCGGGTACGCGCCGTGAACTCGGGCGGCTCGTCGGCCTGGGTCGAGGTTAAGTACCCCACCACCGTGAACCCCCCGCCTGCTCCCATTGGCCTAAAGGTTACGGACCGCACCGCCTCGGCTGTCACGGTCTCCTGGAAGGCCTCGTCGGGCGCCGCCTCGTACCAGGTTGAATACCAGTCAGCCAAAACCAGTTGGAACTGGACAACCGACTCGGGCTATACGACAAAGACTGCCGTATCGTTTGTCTCCAAGAATCTGACAGCTGCGGGAACCAACATTTATCGGGTGCGTGCTGTGAACTCAGGCGGCTCATCGGCCTGGGTACAGGTTGCCTCCGTACCGGCAGCACCACAGGGTTGTTCGCAGTCGACGACCGTTGGGACCGTAGCGACCTGCATTGTGAAGCTGTTTGACCAACTCTGGCAAATGCCAACTACTCGCTCGGAGGCAAGTGACATACAACGGCTGGAGAACCTCAACAGGAACGCCCAGAATTATGACGAAATGATTGGGCTTCTTACGAAACTGATGAAGCTGGATCATGACATGAAAGCAAAAATCATAAGCAATTTCCGCTAGGGGCAGGTTTCGCGGCAGAGCCGATCTCCGGTGCGGCGCGCCGGGGATCGGCTCTGCCCATTAGAGGCCTGCCACTGGCATTACCTCCGCCATGCGCAAAGACGCCGTTAATGCGCTAGCCACTGGGCATGTTGCGCATCCGGATTGGTGCCAGGCATTACCGGCCGCGCGGTGCCAGGCGCCAGGCGACAATGGCGATACCCACCATCACCGCTGAACCCACCCAAAAAGCACCGGCGAAACCAGGCCGGTCAAACGCCGCCGCCTGAGGGCCAATCGTCAGAGCCGCGGCCACCGAAGCGAAAAGCGCAATCCCAGCTGCGTTGGCCAGCTGCTGAACCGTCATGGGCAGGGCGCCGCCAGCCCCGGCATCGCCACCCTTCAGACCAAGCGTGGCCCAAGACTGCGACACCGGCGAGACACAGCCCAGGCCCGCTGTCATCACCGCGCTAACCGGCAGCGACACGACCACAAAAAGGTCGGAATAAGTGCCCAAGGCAAACACCGCCATGGCGGCGCCGTTCATGGCCAAACCCACTGTCGCCGCCGCCCGCGGGCTCCAGCGCCGCTGAATCACCCGCGACAACCACAATCCAGGGAAAAAGCCCAGGCAGCAGGGCAACCAGGCGAAGCCAGCTTGAGTCGGGCTGAAACCAAGCAGGTCCTGCATTAGCAATGCCCCCAGGAAGAAGACCGCCCCGTTGACCGCCCCCTGGACGCCGATGATGGCGTATCCGACCAACCTCGGTGAACGCTGCAACAACCGAGCCGGCACAATACGATCCTGCCCGCGGCGCGAGGCCCACAACACTGCCGCCATGCCCGCAGCGCCCGCCGCCACCAACAGCACTCGGACCAGCCAAAGGCCTTCCAAAGACGTGCCGGCCAGACCCCAGACCAACCCCGCCATGGCCGTCACCGTCGCAACTGCCAGAGAGATGTCGAGGCGCACCCGCCGGCCGGCCGGCATAGGCGGCACCAGCAATATGCAGGCTACTGCCAGTCCCCCAATCAACGGCACATTAATGCCGAAGACCCAGCGCCAGGAGAAGTAGTCGGTCAAGAGCCCCGAAACCACCACGCCAACGGTCGAGCCAATCCCGGCAATCGCCGCCCAGAGCGTGAAGGCCTTGGCCCGCTCCGGGCCGGAGGGGAACAGCATAGACAACATGGCTAGCCCAGTCGCCCCGGCCAGCGCCTCGCCCACGCCTTGGCCGGCGGTCGAGGCGATAAGCACCCAAGCCGTGGGTGCCAGGGCCGCGCTGAGCGAGGCCAGGCCGTAGAGGCCGATCCCTACGATGAAGGCCCGTTTGAGCCCGATGACGTCGCCAATGCGACCGCCCAACAGCAGCAACGACCCGGCGGCGATCATGTAGGCGGTGACCACCCAAGTCAAAGTCACATCACTGAGATTGAAGTGGTGCCTGATCGAGGGCAGCGCCACATTGACCACAGAAATGTTCAGCAGCAGGACAAACTGGACGGGCGCAATCACGGCCAAGGCGCGCCATCGGCCGGGGTAAACGGCGGCGGAGTCCTGGGGAAGGTGGGAGCCGGTACCAGGCATCCGCCCCTCCTAACGGCCACGATTACTAGTGGCGGTGCCGCGCCACCGGACTAGCCTACGACCTGTCCCCCGCGCCGGCGAGCCACTTCTCGCGGCGGGCGAGCAGTATTCGGTTCTGGCGAGTCTGCCAACTGGGTAGCCGCCAGGCCCCGGAGGCGCTGCCTGGCAGGTAGAGGCGTAGGGCCGGCGGTCGCCGCCCATGGACCCAGCCGCTAGACCCGCCGTGTTTCCCCTGACTATTGCCCCATTGCTGCCGGCCTGGACGCGGCCGGTGCCCGGTAATCGACCCGGTCCCCGGGGTGGTAGTTTGTCTCAAAACTGGAACCTTTCATGAGGGGATGCGACATGACCACAAATACGATGAAGGCTGCCGTTGTGACGGAGCTGGGCCAACCGCTGGCCTTGACCGATGTGCCGATCCCGCAGCCCGGCCCCTACCAGGCTCTGGTCAAAGTGGACTATTCCGGCGTTTGTCACACCGACCTGCATGCCGCTCAGGGCGACTGGCCGGTCAAGCCCAGTCCGCCGTTTGTCCCCGGACATGAGGGCTCCGGCGTGGTGGTTGAGCTCGGTCCCGAAGCCACCCGCGTCAAAGCCGGTCAGCGGGTCGGCAACGCCTGGCTGGCCAGCGCTTGTGGCGCCTGCCAGTACTGCCAGCGCGGCTGGGAGACCCTGTGCGAAAACCAGTCCAATTCCGGTTACGGCGTGGACGGCTCGTTCGCCCAGTACATGCTGGTCGACTCGCGTTACTGCCCCATCATTCCCGATGGCGCTGACCCGGCAGCCGTGGCGCCTATCTTGTGCGCTGGCGTAACGGTCTACAAGGGGCTTAAGGTCGCCGACACTCATCCGGGCGAATGGATGCTGATCAGCGGCATTGGCGGACTGGGCCACATCGCCGTGCAATACGCCCGAGCCATGGGCATGCGCGTGGCCGCCATCGACGTGGCCGAGGACAAGCTGGCTCTGGCCCGTCAGCACGGCGCAGAGGTCTGCGTCAACGCGGCCACCTCGGCCGACCCGGTGACGGAAATCAAGGACCAGGTTGGTGGCGGCGGTGTCCATGGTGCGCTGGTGACAGCTGTGGGCAGCGAGGCCTTCCCTCAGGCCGTTGGCGCGCTTCGGCGCGGCGGCACGGTCTCGCTGGTCGGCCTGCCACCTGAGGCCTTCCCGCTGGACATCTTCACCACCGTGCTGTTCGGCCTGACTGTTCGCGGCTCGATCGTGGGTGGCCGGGCTGACATGGAAGAGTGTCTGGGTTTCTTTGCCAACGGCCAGATCAAACCGACCTTCACCACCAGACCCCTGTCAAGCATCAATGACATTTTCGACGAGATGCTGGCTGGCCACATCGACGGTCGCATCGTCCTGGACATGTCCGCCTAGTATCCCCACATTTCACCGAGTTCAGGGTTTGGCACGACTGCCTGCTGCCGGACCCTGGACTCGCGTGAAAAAGGTGGCCAGGGTGAGGTGCTGACAAACCCTGGACTCGCTGAAAACGGGGTGGTGCGAAACCCTGGACTCGCTGAAGGGTGCGGTCGTAGAGAGGTGATGCGAAACCCTGGACTCGCGTGAAGGGGCTGGTCAGGGTGGGTTGGGGCGGGGTTTGGGGGCGGTGGTACCGGGGCTAGTAGCGGTAGTGGTCGGGTTTGTAGGGGCCGTCCAAATCCACGCCGATGTAGGCCGCCTGGGCGGCCGTCAGCCGGGTTAGGTCGACTCCCAGGGCCGCCAGATGCAGCCCGGCCACCTTTTCATCCAGCTCCTTGGGCAGTCGGTGCACGCCCAGTTCCAGGCCACCGCGGAACAGCTCGATCTGGGCTAACACTTGGTTGGCGAACGAGCAGGACATCACAAACGACGGGTGCCCGGTGGCATTTCCCAGGTTCAGCAGCCGACCCTCACTTAGCACCAGGATCGAATGCCCATCTTCGAAGACCCACTCATCGACCTGGTCTTTGACAGGCAAACGCCGCACACCCGGCCAGCCAGCCAAACCGGCCATGTCAATTTCATTGTCGAAATGACCGACGTTGCCAACCACGCATTTGTCCTTCATCGCCGCCATCTGCGCGGCTGTAACCACATCGCGATTGCCGGTTGCCGTGACTACGAAGTCAGCAACAGCGATGACGGCGTCAAGCTGCGCCACCTGGTAGCCGTCCATGGCCGCCTGTAGCGCGCAAATCGGGTCTATCTCCGTCACGACCACGCGCGCGCCCTGACCGCGCAAAGCCGCCGCCGCGCCTTTGCCCACGTCGCCATAACCGCAGACCACCGCCGTTTTGCCGCCAATCAACATGTCGGTGGCGCGGTTCAGCCCGTCTGGCAAGGAGTGGCGAATACCGTAGATGTTGTCGAACTTTGACTTGGTCACCGAGTCGTTGACGTTGATGGCGGGAAAGGCCAGCTTGCCGGCCTCGGCCAGCTGGTAGAGCCGCAGCACCCCGGTGGTGGTCTCTTCGCTCACCCCCACAATCGCGCCGGCCAAGCCGGTCCAGTAGCCGGACCGTCTGGCCGCCTCGGCCCTAACCATGGCCTGGATCTCGCGGCCTTCGAGGCTTTCCCCCAGCGCCGCGTACGATGCCGCGTCCTGGCCGTCCGCTTCAAAGTCCCGGCCCACGTGAACCGCCAAGGTGGCGTCGCCTCCATCGTCCAAGATCAAGTTGGGCTGCGCCTGACCCCAGTTGAGAGCCTGGGCGGTGGCCCACCAGTATTCGGCCAGCGACTCACCCTTCCAGGCGAAGACCGGCGGGCCGGCCGGGCTGTCGGGACTGTTGACCGGGCTGTTGCCGCTCTTGACCGGGCTGTCGGGGCTGTTGACCGGGCTGTTGCCGCTGTTGGTCGGGCTGTCAGTGCTGATGGTCGGGCTGTTGCCGCTGTTGGTCGGGCTGTCAGTGCTGATGGCCAGGCTGTTGGTGCTGCCGGTCGGGCCAACCACCACCGCTGCCGCCGCCTCGTCCTGAGTCGAAAAGATGTTGCAGCTGGCCCAGCGAACCTGGGCGCCCAGCTCGATCAGCGTTTCGATCAAGACCGCGGTTTGCACGGTCATGTGCAGCGAGCCGGTGATCCTGGCGCCGCTGAGCGGTTTGGACGGGCCAAGCTCGGACCGCAGAGCCATCAACCCTGGCATTTGCTGTTCGGCAAGGCAGATCTGGTGACGCCCGGCTGGCGCCAGATCCAGTGACCTGACGGCAAAGCGGCCGGGCTGGCGAGCCAGCTTGGGAGTGTTTGTCACAGCGGCGACATGGCGTGGGGTACCGCCCGGTGAGCCAAAAGTCCAGGTACGCCGTCTTCGACCGGGTAGGCCAGACGACAAGACGAGCAGATCACCTGGGGACCGGCGTCGCTCAGTTCACCTTGACAATTGGGGCATCGGATGATCAGCCACAGCCACCTCTGATTGGTCAATTTCACTCCTCCAGCAATTTTGACAACTCGACACGCAATTGTGCCATCATTTCTGGTTTTTTCGCCTCAACGTTCAGCCGCAAAATGGTTTCCGTGTTCGACGGACGGATGTTGGCCCACCACTTCTCGGGGCCGTGCCAGTGGTCCAAAGTCACGCCGTCAAGCCGGTCAACTGCGATTTCGCCGCTGGCAATCGTGGTTGCGAAGTGGTTCAAGACCCGCTCAATGGCGCCAGCCGGATCAGCCACTTTGAAGTTGATTTCTCCCGACGCGGCGTAGGGATCGAATCTGGCCGCCAGTTGGGACATCGGCTCTTGGCTGCGGCCCAGCAGAGCCAGGACATGCATGGCCGTCAAGATTCCCGTATCAGCGTAGAAAAAGTCACGGAAGTAGTAGTGGCCGGAATGTTCGGCCCCGAAAACGGCGTCTTGGCTGGCCATGACCGGTTTTATGAGCGCGTGTCCGACAGGTGTGCGCACCAGATGGCCGCCGGCCGCTTCAACCATTTCCGGCAAGGCGCGCGAGGTGATGGCGTTGTGCACAATCACTGCCTCACGCCCGGCGGCCTTTTCCTGAGCCACCAGGCTGACCGCGATCATGGTGCCGATGGCCGAGGCCGTCACAGCCTGACCGGCCTCATCAACCACAAAGCAACGGTCGGCGTCGCCATCGAAGGCCAGTCCCAGATCTGCCCCGTTGGCGACCACGGCCCGCTGTAGATCAACCAGATTGGCCGGGTCGATTGGGTTGGCCGGATGATTGGGGAAACGGCCGTCTGGCTCACCGAACAGTGGCACCAACTCGACCGGCAGGGGCTCAAGACCGGCGCCTTGGCCCAGGACCGCCTGGGTGACGATCCCACCTAGGCCGTTGCCGGCATCGGCCACGACCTTCAACGGGCGGATCGTGGCCAAGTCGACCACCGAACGCAAATAGCTGGCAAAGGCGGGCCAAATGTCTAGCTGACGGACCCACCCGGGTTGGCCAGCCGGGGGTGGCGTGGGGTTTTGCTCTGCCAGCTCGACCAGACGGCTAAGACCGTTGTCGCGGCCAATCGGTTTGGCTCCGGGCTGCATCAGCTTGAGGCCGTTTTCGCCGGGCGGGTTGTGGCTGGCCGTCAGCACGACGCCCGGCAATGAGTGGGCGCCGCTGGCGTAGTAGACGGCGTCAGTTGAGACCATTCCTAGGTCAATCACGTCGACGCCTTGGGAGGTTAGGCCGTCCGTCAGGGCGGCGGCCAGACCTGGCCCGCTTAGGCGGCAGTCGCGTCCCAGGTAGATGGCCTTGGCTCCGTCCAGCAACTGGGGTAAAGCCGCGCCGATGGCGCACGCCTCGTCCCGGCCCCAAGCCTGGGGCACAGGGCCGCGCAGGTCATTGGCCTTGACGATGGCTGCGAGCGGGCGCATCGGGAAAGCGTAGCTTACGCCGTCCAGCCCCGGGCCGTTGCGGCCAGCGGGTCTTGAGGATTGTCTGAAGCCAGCACGTCGCGGCCGTGTGGGCCGCGCCATTTGGCCCCAAGTCATTTTGTTCTGTGTGATCGCCGGTAACGAGTGGGTCACAGTTCATCGCAGACCAACCTCTGGGCGGCCCTTGTGGCACCAGGCTCGCTAGCCTGGATGAATGAGCGGCTCGGGATCACCCGGCGTGCCAACGGGCCCGCCAACTGAAGCGCCGTTGAACCAGCCGGGCCCTCCAAGTGGAAACCATACGGTTATCCACCTGCCTGGCCACCACCTGAGAATCCGGCTGTCGATTACCCGCCCAGCGCCAGTTATCCGCCTGATTCCGGTGTCACGCCTCCGGGGCACATGGCTCTCCCGCCGTACGGCGTGTCGGGTTGGTCGCCGCCTCAGCCTGGCGCCTTTCTCCCAGACCACATGGCGCCGGGCCCCTACTTTGACCCCTATGCCGTTTACCGGGCGTTTGAGGACGCCCGTTCGCGAAACGGTCTTGGGGTGGCGTCACTGGCCTGCGGCGTTGCCGGTTTCTTTTTCCTGCCGGTGCTGGCCGCTTTGGCTGGGGTCATCACAGGCCATTTGGGCCTCAGTGCCTGCCGGCGGGGTAGAGCGAATAACCGCGGCATGGCCCTGGCCGGCACGATTGTCAGCTACGTGTCACTTGCATTTGGCATCGCCTTCATGATTTGGCTCTTCGTCTGGGACTATTCGTACCATTCGACTCACCTCTACTAGCCGCCTTGATCTGGTCCCAGACAAGCCGATCCGCCACCCATAGCAGCAGCCGGTTCGCCGGCCGCCGCCTGTGGCTCGGCTTGGCTGCCGGACAATTGATGATCGGCAGGTCTTTGGCCGGTGCCTAGGATTCGGCTGAGGCTTCGCCGCGGCGCTGGCGCAAGGCCTGAAGCGCCTCGTCGAGCAGTTGGGCGCCGTCATCGTCGCTGCGGCGCTCCTTGACGTAGGCCAAATGAGTCTTGTAGGGCTCATTCTTGGGCGGCGCCGGCGGCCTGAGCGGGTCGGTCCCCGCCGGAAAACCACACCTGGGGCAGTCCCACAAGGCGGGCACGGTGGTAGCCGGGTCATCGACGAAACTGGGCCTAGTCTCATGGAGATTGGCACACCAGTAACTGATGGTGATCCGTGGTGCCACCTCACCGCGTTCTTCTTCGCCCATTGGCCCTGCGCCCACACGCGAGCCCCTAATTGCGCTACCGCCAGCCATTATTGTTCTTCCACTTCCACTTCTTGGGCCTTGATTGGATCAGGTCAACCGGACGCCAGTGCCAGGTCCACTAGGCAAGCCAAGTATCCGGGCACCGTCCAACGCCAAGCCTTGGACAGCATAAACCCGACTGGTGGGGCCTGGTCGTTCACCAGGCCCCAGTCCGGTTGGGGCCACAGGTCAGCTGATGTTGACCTTGTGTAGCCACGCTAGGAGTAACACAGCTGCAATCCAAGCAATTCCCACCCAGACTGTGATCCGGTTGAGATTCTTCTCCGCCACACCGGATGAGCCCAGGTTGGAAGAAAAGCCGCCGCCAAACATATCGCTCAAGCCCCCGCCCTTGCCCTTGTGCATCAGAATCAGCAGGACAAGGAAGGCGCTAGTAAGCACCAGGACTACCTGGAGCGAAATGGTCAATGCGGTCACGGCGGCCTATCTTACTTGGTTGGCTAGTGTTCTTCGAACCGAGCGATCTTAGCGAATTCGTCCGGATCAAGCGAAGCGCCACCCACTAACGCGCCGTCAACGTCGGGTTGCTCCATAATGGCGGCCACGTTGGATGACTTGACCGAACCACCGTACAAGACCCTGATGCCGTCACCGGTTTGTTGCCCGTAGAGCTCACTCAGCCGTCCGCGAATCGCGCCGCAAACCTCTTGGGCGTCCTCAGGGGTAGCGACTTCGCCGGTACCAATGGCCCAAACTGGCTCGTAGGCCACGACAGCCTTGGCCGCCTGGTCTGGAGTCAGTTCACCGAAAGCCCCGTCGATCTGAGCCAGAGTGTAAGCCACCTGGTCACCGGCCTTGCGGATCTCCAGAGCCTCACCGACACAGATGATCGGCACCATGTCGTGACGGAAAGCGGCCGCGGCCTTTTCGCCCACCTCTTGGTCGGTTTCGCCGTGATACTGGCGCCGTTCGCTGTGCCCCACAACTACATAGCTGCAGCCCAGCTTGGCCAGCATTTGCCCGGACACCTCACCGGTGTAGGCGCCTTCTTCGTGAACCGAAACGTCCTGGGCGCCGTAAAGCACTTCCATGTTTTCCGCGTCGGTCAGGGTCTGGACCGTGCGCAAGTCGGTGAACGGCGTAATCACCGCCACCTCGACCTTGTCGTGGTCAAACCTGGCGTCCTTCAGGGCCCAATGCAGCTTCTGGAGAGTATCCATGGCCTGGAAGTGATCCAAGTTCATCTTCCAGTTGCCGGCCATAAACGGCTTGCGATCTGCCATGATCAGCCCTCCAAAACCTCAAGCCCAGGAAGGACCTTGCCCTCGAGCAGCTCCAGCGAGGCGCCGCCGCCGGTGGAAATGTGACCAAAGCCGTCCTCGGGCAGGCCAAGTAGCCGGACCGCCGCGGCCGAATCGCCGCCACCAACGACAGAGAAACCGTCCCCGTCAACCATGGCCTGAGCCACAGCCCGGGTGCCGGCAGCAAAGGCCTCGAATTCGAAGACACCCATGGGGCCGTTCCAGACAATGGTCCTGGCTCCCTTGACCGCGTCAGCGAATGCCACCTGGGAGACCGGGCCAATGTCTAGGCCCATGGCGCCGTCCGGCATCGCCTCGGCGCCCACCACCCAGTTCTTGGCGTCTGCGGCAAACTTATCTGCCACCACAATGTCGGTTGGCAAAACAATGTCAACACCCTTGGCGGCAGCCTTGTCGAGGTAACCCTTGACCGTGTCGATCTGGTCGGCTTCAAGTAGCGAAGCTCCAACACTGAAACCCTTAGCGGCCAGGAAGGTGTAGACCATGCCGCCGCCAATCAACAAGGCGTCGGCCTTGTCCAGCAAGTTGCCAATCACACCGAGCTTGTCGGACACCTTCGAGCCGCCCAAGACCACCACATAGGGACGCTCGGGACTGGCCGTGGCCCGGCTTAGGGCCTGGACTTCGGTTAGAACCAGACCGCCGGCGGCCGCCGGCAACAACTTGGCAATGTCGTAGACCGAGGCCTGCTTGCGGTGAACCACCCCAAAACCGTCCGAAACGTAAGCGTCAGCCAAAGCCGCCAGTTCCTGGGCGAAAGCCAGCCGTTCGGCATCGTCCTTAGAAGTCTCGCCGGCGTTGAAGCGCAGGTTCTCAAGCAGGACCACGCCTCCAGGCGCCAGCTCGGCCACGGCCTGCTGGGCCAGCGGGCCGACTGTGTCACCGGCCAGTTTGACCTCGGCGCCAAGCAGTTCGCTGAACCGGGCGGCCACCGGAGCCAACGAGTATTTGGCCTCAGGAGCGCCCTTGGGCCGCCCCAGGTGGGCCATGACGATGACCTTGGCTCCAGCCTTGGTCAAGCGTTCGATGGTTGGCAGGGAAGCGCGCACCCTTCCGTCATCGGTGATGCGACTGCCGTCAAGCGGGACGTTGAGGTCTGCCCGCACTAGGACGCGCTTAGCGTTGAGTTCACCAAGCTGGTCGATTGTCTTCATTGACATGGCTGTAAGCCTTCCTTCCGGTGCCTGTCAGGGGTTAGAACCACGATCCGCCGAGCCCATAGGTGGGACACGGCGGATCATGGTTGTTTGATTTGACTAGAGGCGAGCGCCAACGTATTCGGTCAGTTCAACCAGGCGGCAGGAGTAGCCCCACTCGTTGTCGTACCAGGACACGATCTTGACTTGATCGCCAATCACCTTGGTCAGGCCCGAATCGAAGATCGACGAGCGCGAATCGGTGATGATATCAGTGGAGACCAGTGGCTCTTCGCTGTAGCCCAGGACGCCCTTCATTGGGCCCTCGGCCGCGGCCTTAACCGCCGCGTTGACTGACTCAACCGAAACCGGCTTGGCTGCGGTGAAGGTCAGGTCGGTGGCCGAGCCAGTAATGGTCGGCACACGCAGGGCGTAGCCGTCCAGCAGGCCCTTGAGTTCTGGCAGCACCAGCGCCACGGCCTTGGCCGCACCGGTCGAGGTGGGCACAATGTTGACAGCCGCGGCCCGCGCCCGGCGCAGATCCTTATGCGGTCCGTCTTGCAGGTTCTGGTCGCCGGTGTAGGCGTGAATCGTGGTCATCAGGCCGCGCACAATGCCGAAGGTGTCGTTGAGCACCTTGGCCACTGGGGCCAGGCAGTTGGTGGTGCAGCTGGCGTTGGAGATGACGTGGTGGATGGCCGGGTCATAGTTGGTGTGGTTGACACCAACAACGAAGGTGCCGTCCTCGTTTGAGGCCGGAGCCGAGATGATGACCTTCTTGGCCCCAGCGTCGATATGGGCCTTGGCCTTGGTGGCGTCGGTGAAGAAGCCGGTCGACTCAATGACAATATCTGCGCCTAGTTCGGCCCATGGCAGTTTCGATGGGTCTCTTTCAGCGCAGGCCTTGAAGGTGTTGCCGCCAACAGTGATGCTGTCCTCGCTGTAGCTGACAGCCGCATCGGCGCGGCCAAGTACTGAGTCATACTTCAACAGATGGGCCAGGGTCTTGTTGTCGGTCAGATCGTTCACACCGACAATCTGGATGTCGTTACCCCGGTTCAAGATCGACCGGTAAAAGTTGCGGCCAATGCGGCCAAAGCCGTTGATGCCGACACGAATGGTCACGTTTGTTCCCCCTTGCATCGCACCGGGCCAACCGGTACGAACGAGACGAGCTAAGTGGCAGACGGCATGCGCCGTGCCCTGGACAAATGGGCCTGGGGGCGTCCCCAGGGCGCCACGTAAGACCCTATCACCGGAAGGCCGACTCGGCGGGTGTGCGGGCTCAACTCACCGAGGGCAAGACGCCCATCTGTTTGGCCTGCTGCCCGGCCTATGTTTGGCGGCAAGCTGGCCGGTGGAAGGCGAGGGCCGATGGCGTAGAGCGGCTGGCGAGAGTCGCTCACCAACCCGCTAGAGGTCGAAGTCGTCGGGGGGCAGCGAGGCTTCGGTGCCGTCAATGCCTAGTTCGATGGCGCGTTTGTCCGCCATTGCCAAAAGGCGGCGGATCCGCCCGGCGACAGCGTCTTTTGTTAGTGGCGGGTCAGCCATGGCGCCCAGCTCTTCGAGCGAAGCTTGGCGATTTGTTAGACGCAGTTCAGCCGCTTCGCGCAGGTGATCTGGTACGTCGTCGCCCAAGATCTCAAAGGCCCGGTCCACCCGGGCGGCCGCCGCTACCGCGGCTCTGGCAGAGCGGCGCAGATTGGCGTCGTCAAAATTGGCCAGCCGGTTGGCGGTGCCGCGCACTTCGCGTCGAATCCGGCGTTCCTCCCAGGTCAGCACCGATTCGTGGGCCCCCATCAAAGTCAAGATGCGGTGGATAGCGTCACCGTCGCGGATGACAACCCTGTCACCGCCACGCACTTCGCGTGATTTCGAGGCCACACCCAGCCGCCGCGCCGCCCCGACCAGGGCCAAAGCCGCCTCAGGGCCAGGGGCGGTGACTTCAAGGGCGCAAGACCGCCCCGGCTCGGTCAGCGAACCGTGGGCAATAAAAGCCCCGCGCCAGGCAGCGATGGCGTCACAAGACGCCCCGGCCACAATGGCGGGAGGCAGGCCCAAAACAGGGCGGCCGCGCGGGTCCAGTAGCCCGGTTTGGCGGGCCAGCGCCTCGCCCTGGCGGGCGAAACGAACGTGGTAGCGGTTGCCACGGCGCAACGCGCCGCCGGAGACCACAACGATCTCGGAAGTGTTGCCGTACAGCTCAGAGACGGCTTGGCGTAGTCGCCGCGCCGCAATAGCCGTATCCAGTTCAGCCTCAACCACGATCCGGCCAGAGATGATGTGCAGACCACCAGCGAAACGCAGCACCACCGCCACCTCGGCCCGGCGGCAGCAGGTTTGCTCCACCTTGATCCGGGCCAACTCGTCTTTGACCGCCGTGGTCAATGCCATCGACTCACCTCACTCTGGTAAAGGCTTCACGATACGCCGCCGCCAGCAGCACCGAATCATGCACAGCGGTGGAATCCTTCTTTCTAACCGGTCTGATTAGAAGCTCAGCTCCAAGTCCAGAGACCAATCGGCGCAGGTTGGCTTCGTTGTCGACCCGGTCTGGGTCGGCAATAACGACATCGAGCGAAGCTCCGCCCAGATACTCCGCCAAGGCCCTGATGTGGTCGCAGGCGGTGAAACCGGAGGTCTCCCCGCCTTGGTCGGTTAGGTTCAAAGTGACTAGGCGCCGCACCGACGGACTGGTTACGGCTGCCGCCAGCTCGTCAATCAGCAAATGCGGGATAACCGAGGTGTACCAAGACCCTGGACCAAGCACCACCCAATCAGCCTCCCGGACAGCGGCTACGGCCTCGGCACAGGCCGGCGCGTCAGGCGGGCTCAACCAAATCTTGTTGACATGACCGGCCGCCGCCGCCACATGAGCTTGGCCGCGAATGGTGGTGCGCCACTCCTCTCCGTCAACGATCCGGGTGATTTCCGCACCCACGTCCAAAGGCACAGCTGACATTGGCAAGACCCGGCCTTCGGCCCCGACCAGGCGGCCAACGTAGTCCAAACCCGCCACCGGGTCGCCGCAAATCTCCCACAGTGCCACGATCAGCAGGTTGCCAACGGCGTGACCGGACAAGTCGCCTTCGCCGCCAAAACGGTGCTGCAACACCTGGCTCCAGGTACCACCCCACTGGTCGTGGCCGGATAGCGCCGCCAGCGCCATACGCAGATCACCAGGCGGCAGCGCGCCAAACTGGCCGCGTAGACGCCCAGATGAGCCGCCGTCATCGGCCACTGTCACCACGGCCGTCAAATCCCTAGTGACATGCCGAAGTGCCCGCAGCGATGCGGCCAAGCCATGGCCGCCACCTAGGGCAACTACGCGGGGCGAGCGGCTCATGCTCGCCCCATATCCCGGTGGACAACGCGCACTCGCCTGCCGCCGGCGCGCAGGCTTTGGCCAATCGCTTCAGAGATAGCAACCGAGCGGTGCCGCCCGCCGGTGCAGCCCACGGCAATTGAGAGGAACATTTTGCGCTGGGACAAATAGCCCTCGAAGGTGCCGGCCAACGCTTCAACGTAGCGCTCAACAAAAAGCTGGGCCATTGGCTCGCCCATGACGAAATCCCGCACCGGCGCGTCCAAGCCGGTCAGGTGGCGCAGCTCATCAACCCAGTAGGGGTTGGCCAAAAAGCGCACGTCAACCACGTAATTGGCGTCTACCGGCAGGCCGTGTTTGAAACCGAACGAGGTCAAAGCCACGGTCAGTTCCTGTTGGCGGTCCGGGTCGACCAGGCGGCTAACGGCGTCGGTCAGCTCGTGGACTGAGAAATGAGTGGTGTCGAGGTAGTCGTCGGCTTGCTGACGCAGCGCCGCCAGGACCTCACGTTCTTGGGCAATCCCGGACAAAATGGTGCCCTCGCCTTGGAGCGGATGCGGCCGGCGGACAAATTCGTAGCGCCTGACCAGCTCGGCATCCTCAGCGTCGAGGAAGACTATGCGATGCTCCGTGCCGGCTTCCCTGAGCTGCTCTAAGGCTTCGATCAGGGACTGGAAAAACTCACCCGAGCGGACGTCAACCACTGCCGCTAGCCGCCTGACCCCGCCGCGGCCGGAGCGCATCATCATGCCGGCCAAAGGCCCAATCATCTGCGGCGGCAGATTGTCAACCACATACCAGCCCAGGTCTTCGAGCACGCCAGCGGCCTGGGTCCGGCCGGCACCAGACATGCCGGTGATGATGAAGACTTCCGGTTTTTGGGCGGGCGGTTTCAGAGCGTCCAACACCGGCAGGCCAGCCGGAAAAGTTGGGATCGGATCGCTCACCCTTCAATCTTGCCACGTAGGTGGTGACAAATCGTGGCCGCCAGCTTGGGGCCTATGCCCGGCACCTGGGTCAGATCGGCCGCTTGGGCCGCCCTGATCTGCTTCAGTGAGCCAAAATGCCTCAACAGCGCCTGCTGTTTGGCCGGGCCCAAGCCGGGGATTTCACTTAGTGCCGATCGGGTCATCGACTTGGACCGCTTGGCTCGGTGAGCGGTGATGGCAAAGCGGTGGGCCTCGTCGCGCAGCCGCTGTAGTAGGAAAAGCCCCTCTGAGCTGCGCGGCAGGATGACGGGGAAAGGCTGGCCTGGCAGGAAGACCTCTTCTAGTCGCTTGGCCAGGCCAATCACGGCCACATGGGCGGCCCCAGTTTGGTCCATGGCCCGCCGGGCGGCGTTGACTTGGGGCACGCCGCCGTCGACCACCACCAAGTTGGGCGGGTAGGCAAAGGCGGCCCGGGTCGGTTTGGTGGTCGCAGTGGTGGCCGCCTGTTCAGGCGCCCCAGCCGCCTCAGCCGCCTCTTTTCCGCGAGGTTGGGGTTTGGCATCAACCGCCTCTTTCCCGCGAGGTTGGGGTTTGGCATCAGGCGGCCGCCGCGCTTCGGCCGATGCCGGTGCTTCAGCCACCCGTTTTCCGCGAGGTTGGGGTTTGGCATCAACCGCCTCTTTCTCGCGAGGTTGGGGTTTGGCAGCAGGCGACGGGTTTTCCCCAGGCGAGGGTCCGTCATCGGCCCCAGATTCTGGCGCATGCGAAAACCGCCTGGTCAACACCTCTGCCATGGCAGCGGTGTCATCGCGGGCGCCGGCGCCCTCAGGCCCCTTGATTGTGAAGTGGCGATAGGCAGCCTTGCGGGCCAGGCCATCTTCGAACACCACCATCGAGCCGACCTGGTTGGTGCTCTGGGTGTGGGAAATGTCGTAGCACTCGATCCGCAGTGGGGCCTGGTCGAGGTCCAGCGCCTGGGCCAGGTCTTTCAGCGCCTGGGATCGAGTCGTCAAATCGCTGGCGCGGCGGGCGCGGTGCAGGCTCAGGGCCTGTTCGGCGTTTTGCTGCAGGGTGGTGGCCAGTTTGGCCTTGTCACCGCGCTTGGGAACCCGGATGGCAACGGCCGAGCCACGCTTTTCAGCCAACCAGCGACCTAAGCTACCTGCATCGGTCGGCAGGTGTGGCACCAGGATCTCCTTGGGCAGGTCCCGGCCTCCACCATCAAGGTAGGCCGCCTGGAGCAGGTGGCTGACAAGCTCCCCCGGGCCAATATCCTCAACCAGCTCGACTATCCAGCCGCGTTGGCCGGTGACGCGGCCGCGCCGGATGTAAAAGACCTGGACCGCGGCCTCCAACTCGTCACTGGCCATGGCGTAGATGTCGGCTTCGGTGTTGTCCGGTAAGACCAGGGCGTTCTGTTCGGCCACTTTGGCCAGGGCTGCGGCGTCATCGCGCAGCTTGGCGGCGCGTTCGTAGTCCTGGTCTTGGGCGGCCTGCGCCATGGCCTGATTGACGCTGGCCAGGTAGCGACCGGTTTGACCGGACAGAAAGTCGATGAAGTCCTCGACGAGTTGCCGGTGGTTTTCAGGACTGACTCGGCCAACACAAGGGGCCGAGCATTTGCCAATGTAGCTCAACAAACAGGGCCGGCCTTGGACTTGATACCGGTTGAAGACGGTTTTCGAGCAGGTCCTGACAGGAAACACCCTGGTCAGCAGGTCGAGCGTTTCTCTGATGGCCCAGGCCTGCCCATAAGGCCCAAAGTACTTCACACCCTTTCGCTTGGTTCCCCGCATGACCTGGGCCCGGGGGAATTCCTCGCTGATGGTGATGGCCAGGTAAGGGTAGGACTTGTCGTCGCGGTATTTGACGTTGAAGCGCGGCACAAACTCCTTGATCCAGGTGTACTCCAAGGTCAGGGCTTCAAGCTCGGTGCGAACAGTGGTCCATTCCAGGCCCGCGGCGCTGGTCACCATGGTCCTGGTTCTGGGATGAAGCGATCCCAGGGGTTGGAAGTAGTTGGCCAGCCTGGCCCTGAGGTTCTTGGCCTTGCCCACATAAATGACCCGGCCGTCACGGTCGAAAAAGCGATAGACCCCTGGGGCGGTGGGAATCGCGCCCGGCTCGGGCCTAAAGCTTGGCGGCCAATTGCTCGACGACTCGGCCATGGTCCAACCCTAGCCACACCCTCTGATCCACCGAGTCCGGGGTTTGGCAGCACGGCCAACTTCACCGAGTCCAGGGTTTGGCACGAATAGATGCTGTCAAACCTCGTACTCGCGAAAAGGGGCCCCTGACCAGCTCCTACGCGCGAGGTCGGGGTTTGGCAGCACGGCCGACTCCACCGATTCCGGGGCTTGGCACGGTGGATGCTGTCAAACCTCGGAGTCGCGAAAAGGGGCCCCTGACCAGCTCCTACGCGCGAGGTCGGGGTTTGGCAGCACGGCCAACTTCACCGAGTCCAGGGTTTGGCACGAATAGATGCTGTCAAACCTCGTACTCGCGAAAAGGGGCCCCTGACCAGCTCCTACGCGCGAGGTTGGGGTTTGGCAGCACGGCCGACGGTCGTTGATCCCGTCCTAGCCGCCGGAGACTGACAACTCGGCCCGGCGCAGCCGCGCCGTCCACTCCTCCGTTAGGTCGCGTGAATCGAGCCAACCCTCCGGCAGGGCAGGAGTCTTGACCCCGCCGCGCCGGCCGCGCGGGCCTTCGGCCGCAGCCCCCGGATATGGCGCGTCCAGGTCAAGTGAATCGAAGAGCGCCCGCAGGTCAGCCAGTGTGGCGATGGCATGGGCCTTCGACCGGGCCGGTCCACCCACCGGATAGCCCTTGAGATACCAGCTCATGTGGCCACGCAGTTCTCGCATAGCCCGGGCCTCGTCGCCCAGATAGTCAACTAGCAGGTCGGCATGGCGTTGTACGATGCCGGCGACTTGCCCCAGGTTTGGCCTGACCCTCGTGTGCTGACCGGCTAGGGCAGAGTTGATGTCGGCAAAGATCCACGGCCGCCCCTGGCAGCCGCGACCAATCACCACGCCATCGCAACCGGTCGCCGCAAACAGGGACAGCGCGTCATCGGCCTCGAAAATGTCGCCGTTGCCCAAGATAGGAACCGCGCTGACCACCCGTTTCAGCTCCCTGATGGCGTCCCAGTGGGCTTGGCCCGAGTAGTGTTCGGCCGCGGTGCGAGCATGCAGGGTAATGGCAGCAGCGCCCGCCTCGACGGCTGCTTCCGCCGCATCGAGATAGGTCAAGTGCTCGGCGTCGATTCCCAGCCGTAGCTTGACCGTTACCGGCAGGGGCCCGGCTGCCTCGACCGCCCGGGCCACAATCAGCCTGAACAATCCCAGTTTCCAAGGCAGGGCCGCTCCCCCGCCCCGCCTGGTCACCTTGGGCACCGGACAACCAAAGTTGAGGTCAATGTGGTCGGCCGCGTCTCGCTGCCGTATCAAACTGATGGCCGCCGCCACGGTGGCCGGGTCCACCCCGTACAGCTGAACCGACCGCGGCACCTCTAAAGGGTCGTGTTGGAGCATGCGCCACGACGCCTCCCGGCCTTCGACCAAAGCCCGGGAGGTGACCATTTCGGAGACAAACAACCCCGGCCCAAATGAGCGGCATAACAGCCTGAAGGGCAAGTTGGTCACACCAGCCATTGGCGCCAGCATTACCGGCGCCGGCGCCACCAGGGGCCCAATGCGCAGCTCAGGGACCACGGCTATCTCCGCCGGCCGGAGCCCCAAATCGGTGTTGTACAACACGCCTAGGCCACATGTACATAACGCGTCTGGCCGGTTGATCCGGCAAAACGCGGCAGACAGAGACCGGGGCCGGCACCAAACACCCTTCTGACGCCTGTCGAGCCAAACCGCGGAGCCGCCGGGCGCTGCCGCACTTGGTCGAACCCGATCCGGCCTTGGGCCACGCTGTCAGGATCGCTGTCTCCGGGCACCTGGCTAGGCCAACAACCGAGCCGCCAGGCGCTCTGGCACTTGGTCGAACCCGATTCGCTCTTGAGCCATAGTGTCGCGGTCCCTGATAGTGACTGCTTGGTCCTCCAGGGAGTCAAAGTCGACGGTGATACAAAGCGGGGTACCAATCTCGTCTTGGCGCCTATACCGCCGGCCAATCGCACCGGCATCGTCGAACTCAACGTTCCAGTGCCGGCGCAACCCGGCCGCCAGGTCGCGGGCCTTGGGCGACAAATCGGCGTGGCGAGACAGCGGCAACACGGCGGCCTTGACCGGGGCCAGGCGCGGGTCAAGCCGCAGCAAGGTGCGCGTATCGGTGCCGCCCTTGGTATTAGGCGCCTCGTCCTGGGTGTAGGCCTCGACCAAAAACGCCATCACCGAACGCGACAGCCCGGCCGAAGGCTCAATCACAAACGGGACGTAGCGCTCGCCTGTGGCCTGCACAAACACTGACAAGTCTTGGCCCGAATGCTGGGCGTGGGTGGTCAGGTCGAAGTCAGTCCGGTTAGCGATACCCTCCAACTCGCCCCATTGAGAGCCGGCAAAACCAAAGCGGTACTCAATGTCGACAGTGCGCTTGGAGTAATGCGACAGCTTTTCCTGCGGGTGCTCGTAGTGGCGCAGGTTGTCGCGCTTGATGCCCAGGTCGACGTACCAGTCGGTGCAGGCGTCGATCCAGTGCTGGTGCCATTCCTCGTCCGTGCCCGGCTCAACGAAGAACTCAATTTCCATCTGCTCAAACTCCCGCGTGCGGAAGATGAAGTTGCCTGGCGTGATCTCGTTGCGGAAGGCCTTGCCCACTTGGCCGATGCCGAAAGGCGGCTTCTTGCGCGAAGTCTGCAAGACGTTGGCGAAATTGACGAAAATGCCTTGGGCTGTCTCAGGCCTGAGATAGTGCAATCCGGTGTCATCTTCGACCGGCCCCAAATGGGTGCGCAGCAGTCCGGAAAACTGTTTTGGTTCGGTCCACTTGCCCCGGCTACCGCAATTGGGGCAGGGCACACCGGCCAGGCCGCCCTCCGGTGGGCGGCCCTTGCGCTCTTCGAATTCCTCTTCAAGTGTGTCTGCCCTGAATCGCTTGTGGCATTCGGTGCATTCGACCAGCGGGTCGGTAAAGACATCGACGTGACCAGAGGCCTGCCAGACCTGGCGCGGCAGAATGATCGAGGAATCAAGGCCAACAACGTCTTCTCGGGCTGTGACCATCGACTGCCACCACTGGCGCTTGATGTTCTCTTTCAGCTCCGCCCCCAGCGGGCCATAGTCCCAGGCGGATCTCGTGCCGCCGTAGATTTCGCCGCAGGGAAAGACAAAGCCCCGGCGCTTGGCTAGGGAGATGACTGAGTCAAGGGTTGATGGCTGGGCCACTTTCTGCTCGCCTTCGCTAGGTTTCGGGTGGCTGGCTGCCATCCAACCGGCGAGCTTACATCGAACGAAGGTCGAGTCGAAAGCAAACTCGCTTGCATTGGCGAGGCCAAGGAGTTGTTGACGAGGGCGCGGCCCCAGGGGCAGCCCAATGCTGGCCTCGACCAGTCCATCCACCGAGAGTTCAGGGTTTCGCATGATCCCGGATACTCGCGAGTTCAGGGCTTGGCATCAATCCCGTCCTGCCGTAACTCGGACTCACGCAAGTCGGGGCCTGCTGTCAAACCCTGAACTCGAGTCACATCGGCGTGCTGCTAGGCCCTGGACTTCAGTCACTTGGGCGTGCTGTCAAACCCTGAACTCGCGCTTCGGCGGCCGGCGCGTACCCTGACTGGCTGTGCGCTGTACCGCTTGCAGGATCTACGCCAGGCGGACCGTACGTCGCTTTTGACGTCGGCCGGCTTGACAACCGGGCTGCCCGTTGTTGAGAATGGTTCTCATGGGCTTATTGCGAATGGTTCGCATTTGCGGGGCGGCGCTCGCCACCTCCCTGACGCTCGTACTAACCGGATGCGGCGCGCCGGCCGGTTTTGACACGACAGCCGATGACGGCCCGGTCGTTCTGGCCAGCTTCTACCCCCTGGCCTGGGTGGCGCAACAGGTCGCCGGGCCCGAGGTCAAAGTCGAGCAATTGACCCCGCCGGGAGCCGAACCGCACGACGCCGAATTGTCCCCAGCCCAAGTCGCGCGGATTGGTCAAGCCGATTTGCTAGTCACCCTGACCGGCTTCCAAGCCGCCGTTGACCAAGCGGTCAAAGCCAATCCGCCCAAGACCCTGATCGATGCCGCCCAAGCAGTGGGCCTCGAAGGCCAAGACCCGCATTTTTGGACCGACCCGAGCCGCTTGGCCCAGTTGGCCGAGCCCATTGCCCAGCAACTAGCTGAGATTGACCCGGACCGCGCCACCGCTTACCGCACCCGAGCCGCCACACTGGTGGAGCAACTGGACCAGCTCGACCAAGACATCGCCATCGGGCTATCCCCATACGCCGGCCAAACCCTGGTTACATCCCACGAAGCCTTCTCCTACCTGGCCAAACGCTACGACCTCAAACAAGTCTCCGTTAGCGGGATTGACCCAGACCAAGAGCCCAGCCCAGCTCGCCTAGCCGAAGTCCGCCAACAGGTCGAACCCCTTGGCATCAAGACCGTCTACTTCGAGTCAGCCGCGTCGCCCAAAACCGCACAAGCCCTGGCCAGCGAGTTGGATGTGGACACCGCCGTGCTCGACCCGCTCGAGGTCGAACCGGCCAGTGGCTCCTACATTGTGGCCATGCGGGACAACCTTGCGGCCCTGAAGAAGGGTCTGAACAAGTGAACCAATCAGTCATTGCCACAACCGGCCTCACGGTGCAAATCGACCGCTCCCCCGTTTTGACCGACATCAGCTTCGAGCTTGTTTCCGGCGAGGCGGTGGCCCTGCTTGGTTCAAACGGTTCTGGTAAGTCGACCCTGGTCAAGGCCATTTTGGGCCTGATCCCACCGGCCAAGGGCCAGGTCTCGTTGTGGGGACAAGCTCCGGGACCGAAGGTCCCCTGGGAGCACGTGGCCTATGTGCCGCAGGCCTCGCAAGCCGGTTCCGGTGTGCCTACCAGCGCCGCCGAGGTGGTCCGGGCCGGGCTAATCACCGGCCGCAGGCCCTTCCCGCCCCGCCGGGCCAAAGACAGGGCGATCAACGCGCTGGCCCAAGTTGGCCTGGATGACCAAGCCAACCGGCCGGTCAGCGAGCTTTCGGGTGGCCAGCGTCAACGGGTTCTGATCGCCCGGGCGCTGGCCCGCCAAGCCAAGCTGCTAGTGATGGATGAACCATTGGCCGGGCTGGACCACGACAGTCAGCACCAGCTGGTCGATCTGCTAGCCACCACCGAAGATTTGACCCTGCTGGTGGTGCTGCATGAGCTCGACGCCTTCGTTCACCTGCTGACCAGGGCGGTGACCTTGGACCAAGGTCGCATCGCGTCAGACCAATCACTGACACCGCTGCCTGAATCAACTGCCAGCTGCCCGCCCCAGCCGCCAGACGACGGCCACCTTCACCCTGAACGCCTGACCAAGCCACGAACAGTGCCCAGGCTGGAGCTTGGCCAATGAGCCAGTTCTGGGGGTACCTGACCCAAATGATGTCCCAGCCGCTAATGATCAGGGCGTTGATAGTGGCCGTTTTGGTTGGGGCCAGCGCTCCGGTGGTTGGCACCTACTTGGTGCAGCGACGCCTGGCCCTTCTAGGAGACGGTATTGGCCACGTCGCCCTAACCGGTGTGGCCCTGGGCTGGCTGATTGGCGCCGGCCTCGACCTCACTCCTGGTGCGCTGGCGGTGCCCGGCGCTGTCGTGGCGGCAGTAGTCGGGTCGGTCGCCATCGAATTGGTGCGCCGGACTGGCAGGACATCGGGTGACCTGGCGTTGGCGCTAATGTTCTACGGCGGCATTGCCGGTGGTGCCGTTTTGATCAAGCTGGCCGGCGGCACCTCGGCCAACCTGGTGGCCTATCTGTTTGGATCCTTGGCCACCGTCTCCCCCAGCGACGTAGTTGTGACGGCCGCGCTTTCTGGGCTGGTGCTGGTGGTTGGGCTGGGCCTGCGCTGGGTCCTGCTGGCGGTCTCAACTGACCGCCCCACGGCTCAGGCCAGCGGCGTGCCAACCTCGCTGTACAACATTGCCCTGGCGGTTCTGGCCGCCTTGACGGTCACCACCGCCATGCGGGTGGTGGGCCTGCTGCTGGTCAGCGCCCTGATGATTGTGCCAGTCGCGGTAGCCCAGCTTGGCACGGCCTCCTTCGCCCGGACCATGACAGCGGCGGCCGCAGTGGGGGTCACCGTGGCTGTTGGCGGTTTGGTTCTCAGTTACTGGTATGACCTGCCGCCCGGCGCCACCATCGTGGTCCTGGCGATTGCGCTATTTGCCCTGGCAGCCGCGCTGCGCCCGCTGACCAGGCGAAAGGCGGCCAACCCATGACCACCCGCCGGCGCACCTGGCAGCGCCAAGCCATACTCGACGCCCTCGCCGCCAGTGAGAGCTTTGTCAGCGCCCAAGGCCTGCACGCCCAGTTGGCGGCCCAGGGCCGGACCATTTCGCTGGCCACGATCTACCGTAACCTCCAAGACTTAGTCGCCACCGGCCAGCTCGACCAGGTCAACACCGATTCCGGTGAAGCCGCCTACCGCGCCTGTGACCGTCAAGAACACCACCATCACGTGGTTTGCCGTTCTTGCGGTACGGCGGTGGAGGTTTTGGCCGATGACGTAGAAGCTTGGGCCGAGCGCGTCGCCGTTCAGGCCGGATACCGCCAAGTCGAACACACCGTCGAGATCACCGGGCTGTGCCCCACCTGCCCATGACCCGCCCCTTCACACCAGTCCAGGCTTTCGCAGCACCACTCTTTACCGCCAGTTCAGGCTTTCGCAGCACCAGTCTTTACCGCCAGTTCAGGCTTTCGCAGCACTCAACAAACTGCTGGGCTTCGACTGCGCGCTAGGCCATCATGCCAAACCCCAACTCGCGGATCTGGGCCAGTGACCAGCCCCTTCACGCGAGTCCAGGCTTTTGCAGCAGCCTCAGGCTTTGCCGTAGCGCCGGCTCCGGCCGGCGTAGGTCTCGATTGCCTGCCAAAGGTCGCGCCGGTCGACCGCCGGCCACAAGACATCGCTGAAAACCAATTCGGCATAAGCCGCCTGCCAAAGCAAGAAGTTGGACAAGCGCTGTTCGCCACTGGTGCGCCAAAACAAATCGACATCCGGCAACTCCGGCTGATTCAAGTGTCTGGCAAAAGAAGCCTCGGTGATGCGCTGAGGTGAGCTACCGGCATCGGCCACCTGGGTCGCCAAGGCCTGGGCAGCCTCCACCAACTCGGCCCGCCCGCCGTAGTTGACGCATAAGGTCAAGGTCAGGCCCTTGTTGCGCCTGGTCAACTCCTCAGCCGCGGTCAGTTCGCGGATGACCGAGCGCCACAGCCGCCGCTCTGAGCCCGCCCAGAGCACTCTTACCCCCCACGAATGGAACAGGTCACGGCGCCGGCGCAGCACCTGGCGCGAATACCCCATGAGAAAGCGGACCTCGTCCGGCGAGCGCCGCCAGTTTTCGGTCGAAAAGGCGTAGACCGACAGGCACCTGACGCCGGCCTCGATCGCCCCGGCCACCACCTCGACCAGGGCTTCTTCGCCAGCGCGGTGGCCCTCGGTGCGTGGCAAACCCCGCTCGGCGGCCCAACGGCCATTGCCGTCCATGACCACCGCCACATGCCGCGGCACCAACTCCGGCGGCAGCTGCGGGGCGGCCGCTCCAGAAGCGTGGGCTGGAGGTGAGACGGGCATGGTTCACCGTAGCGCACGGCCGATGCCGCCTCTCGCCTCGGGAGGTCAAGCTAGGTGCTGCCAAGGCTCGGACTCGCTGTGTTAGGCCTGGCCAGCCCCCCCTGTTCGCGAGTCCGAGGTTTCGCAGCATGGCGCCATGCCAAAGCCTGAACTCGCTGAATTGGTTGTCATGACAAGGCTCGGACTCGCTGTGTTAGGCCTGGTCAGGGGCGTTCGACTAGGCGCAGAGCCTTGATGGCGCGTTCGATATGCCACTGCACAAAGGCCGCCACCATGCCGGGGGCTTGAGCCAGCGCGGTAGAGCTGGCCGTCTCGACCAGGGGCCAGTCACCGCTCAGCAGCGCCCCAAGCAGTTCGACTGTCTCGGCGACCGGCGCCGTGGAGCCAGCTGGGCGACAGTTGTCGCAAACCATGCCGCCGGCCGAAGGAGAAAAGAACTTGTGCGGACCTGGCGCCGAACAGGTCGCGCATTGGTCAAAGGATGGGGCGTAGCCAGCCAAGGCCAGAGACCTGAGCAGGAAGGAATCAAGCACCAGGGCGGACCGGTACTGACCGCGAGCGAGGGCCCCAAAAGCCCCGGTAGTGAGCCAGAACAGCGGCGTGGCCGGGTCGCGCTCAATGGGCGTTAGCTTTTCGGCCGTTTCGGCGATGGCAGAGGCCGCCGTGAAGGCAGGATAGTCGCGGCAGATCGGCCCGGCGTAGGCCGTCACGGTCTGAGCTTGTGTAACGGTGTCGAGGTTTCGGCCGCGGTGGAGTTGTAGATCAACGTACATGAACGGCTCCAGGCGACCACCGAAGCGAGAACCGGTCCGCCTGACCCCCTTGGCGACCGCCCGGACCTTGCCGTGATGCCTGGTCAACAGCGAAATGATGCGGTCGGCTTCACCGAGATTGTGGGTTCGCAACACCACGGCCGTGTCTCGGTAAGTCACCACCCGACCATTGTGGCAGCGACGTTCCAGGAACCTGGTGCCAAACCCTGGACTCGCGTGTTGCACAGGTGGTGTCAAACCCTGGACTCGCGTGTTGCACGGGTGGTGTCAAACCCTGGACTCGCGTGTTGCACGGGTGGTGTCAAACCCTGGACTCGCGCGAAAACGTGTCTGGTGGTGGCCGGCCAGGAAGACTGGCTCTACCTACGGTGGCGTAGGTGAAATTGGTAGACTGGGGGCCGGTAGTCATGCCCGTCAGCCGCAGTCGACGGGGATTGTCCACCTGCGCCCTGGCCAAGCTTCGAACACTGACGGCAGATCTGGAGTACCGCGACACTCATGGACACTATTTCCATTCCCCCAACCCAGGATCCAGACCCGGCTTGGAGCGTTTCGACCATGCTGTTGCACCGACTAGAGCGCGACCCGGACGGCACCTTGGTAGAACGAATTCAGCCGGATGGCAGCTGGTCGCCCGTCTCCACCAAGCAGTTCAACGACGAGGTCATCGCCGTGGCTAGGGGCATGGTTGCGCTTGGTATTGGCGTTGGCGACCGGGTTGGCATAATGGCCCGCACCTCGTATGAATGGACGCTGATCGATTACGCTATTTGGGCCGCCGGCGCGGTCTCGGTGCCAATCTACGAGACCAGCTCGGTCAACCAGGTCCAATGGATCATGGCTGACTCAGGCCTGACAGCGGTCTTTGTCGAGGCTGAAGCCATGGCCCTCAAGGTCGAGGCGGCCAGGGCCAAGGTCACTGAGGTCGAGCAGGTCTGGAACCTCGAACGCGACGCCTTGGTCGCCCTGAAAGAGGTTGGCCGCTCGGTCCCCATCAGCGAAATTGAGCAAAGGCGCGACCAAACTCGATCTGAGGATCTGGCCACAATCATCTACACCTCGGGCACCACCGGCCGGCCCAAAGGCACCGAGCTCGACCATTGCCAATTCGTTCGCCTGGCCGTCAACACGATGGAGGACGAGACCGACATTTCCCTCAGCCCAGTAGTGGCGGACGAAGGCTGTAGGACCTTGCTGTTCCTGCCTCTAGCCCACGTTTTCGCCAGGTTCATCCAGGTGTTGGCCGTTAGCTCCCACACCGTCCTGGGCCACTGCCCCGATATCTCCAACCTGGTGCCAGCCCTGGGCTCGTTTAGACCGACCTTCTTGCTGGCGGTGCCCAGAGTGCTGGAGAAGGTCTACAACTCGGCTGAACAAAAGGCCGGCAAAGGTATCAAGCTCAAGATCTTCCGTTGGGCGGCCAAAGTGGCCATTGTCTACTCCCGGGCGCTTGACACCAAACGCGGACCCGGCATCAAGCTTCGCCTGCAGCACCGCCTGGCCGACCGCCTGGTTTATGGCAGCTTGAGGGCCGCCATCGGCGGTAACACCAAATACGCCGTCTCCGGAGGCGCGCCCTTGGGTAACCGCCTAGGCCACTTCTACCGCGGCATTGGCCTGATTGTGCTGGAAGGCTACGGACTGACCGAAACCACCGCACCGATCACCTGCAACCGGATAAACAAGCAGAAGATCGGCTCGGTTGGACTGCCTTTCCCGGGCTGCGCCTGCCAAATTGGGCCAGGCGGGGAAGTCTGGGTCAAGGGCATCAACGTCTTTTACCGCTACCACAACAACCCTGCCGCCGGCGCAGAAGCACTGCAAGACGGCTGGTTCCACACTGGTGACGTCGGTTACATCGACGACGACGGCTACCTCTTCATCACCGGCAGGAAAAAAGAACTGATTGTCACCGCCGGTGGCAAAAACGTCCAGCCGGCCCTGCTAGAAGATCGCCTGCGCGGCCACCCACTGGTCAGCCAAGTTGTGGTGGTGGGAGATGACCGGCCGTTTGTCGGGGCGTTGATCACTCTTGATGAGGAAATGCTGCCCGGCTGGCTGGCCAACCACTCGCTTTCCGCCATGAGCCCAGACGAGGCCAGGAGCCACCCGGCGGTTTTGGCTTCGCTTGAACGGGCCGTTCGCCGCACCAACGAAGTAGTTTCCCGGGCCGAGTCAATCAAAAAGTTCGTGCTGCTGGATGACGATTTCACCGTGCTAAACGGCTACCTGACACCTTCGCTAAAAGTGAAACGAGCCCTAGTCATCAAGGATTTTGCCCATAGTATTGACGAGCTTTACACTGGTGCCGGACCAGCCCATCAGGTTCCAGAGGGCTAACCCATCGGTGTAGGATAGGCAAAACTACCCAAAACTAGTCGGTCCGGCCAAGTGGCCACGACCTAACCTTGAAGCTCGACAGACCAACGGAAGGCCACACATGTCCCACAAGCGCAACAGCGCCGCGATTGCCCTTGCCCTATGCGCCACATTGGCCGCAGGCGCCCTGACGGCTTGCTCCAACGATGTGGGCCCGCCAACCGAAAACACTGGCATGATCACGCCATTCACCATCGAAGACGATTTCTTCGACGAGGTGGTTGAGACCCAGGGCAAACCAGGCAAGGGTTGGTTGTCCGCGCCTTGGGGTGTGGGGGCCAAAATCGACGCCAAGTCGACCAAGATTCCCATCATCTACGTGGCCGGAGACACCGCATGCACCGGACCGGCCGGCTTCACCCTGAAAGAGTCAAAGGATGAGGTCACCATTGGCGTCTACACCATTGAGGTCGAGCGCGAGGGCAAGGACGCCGAAAAGCCCTGCCCAACCAACCCTGCCGGGGTCTTCAAATACGGCTCGGTCAAACTGAGCGAACCGCTAGGGGACCGCAAGTTGATGCACGCCGGGCTTGAAAAGCGCTATCAGGAGTTCAAGTGGCAGGTTCTCAAGACCGAAGAGCCCACCGACAATGAGGGCGAAGACGCCAAAGACACCGAAGACGCCAGCCCCAGCCCCAGCCCGGAGGAAGATCAGTGATCACTGCGGTCGTCATGATTTCGACCGAGGCCGCGCTTATCCCTGAGGCGGCCAAAGCCATCGCGGAAATTGACGGCATTGCCGAGGTCTATTCGGTCACCGGTGAGGTCGACCTGATTGCGGTTGCCAAAGTGCGTCGCCACGAGGATCTGGCCACTGTTATTGCCGACCGTGTTTCAAAGGTGAACGGTGTGGTTCACACCCAGACCTATATCGCCTTCCAGACTTACTCCAGTCAGGCCTTGGACCAGGCCTTTTCGTTGGGCCTAGACGACTAGGGCGGCTTGGCCAGTGCCCGCCGGACGGGTACAACCTGCCGCCCGGGTTCAGCCAGTCCAGGCTTTGGCATGGCCGATGCCGCCTGCCGGCGCCGGCGAGTTGACCTCGCTAGCATGGGCAGCATGTTCAAGCCCGCGGTGGCCCTGGCGCCACTAACCCTGGCGGTCGGATTGGTGGTGGCGCCGCCTGGCCCTGGCTCGGCTAATACCCTGACAGAACCAGCGGCTCAGGCCCCGCCCGCGGCAGTGGCAGCTGCCAACCCAAGCCCGGCCTGCGGCATCGGACAGATTATTGTCAGCCCGGATATGACCGGTGACGGGCTGGGCGACATCATCGCCAAGCGGTCCAACGGTGACCTGTACCTCTACCCCGCCTCCTCCGGAGGCAAGCTGAGCCGAGCGGTCTGGCTTGGCCACGGTTGGGGCCCTTTCACCATTCACTCGCCCGGGGATTGGAATGGTGACGGCCTGAATGACCTGCTGGCCGTCGACGATGCCGGCTTACTGTGGCTTTATCCGTCAAAAGCCTGGGGCCAACTTGGTGCGCGCAAGCAGATTGGCCACGGTTGGGGCTCCCTGCGGGTTATTGCCGCTGGCGACGTCACCGGCGATGGCAAACCTGATTTGCTGGCTATCAACGCGGCGGGTGAGCTGCTGGTTTACGCCGGCAACGGCACAGGCGGTTTCAAGACTTCAGCCAGGCGGATTGGGGCAGGCTGGGGCCAGCTTGAGGCTTATGGCGCCGGCGACCTGACCCGCGACGGCAAGCCTGACCTGTTGGCACTCGACTCGGCCGGCAACCTGATGCTGTATGCCGGGCGGGGCAATGGCGCGCTCGCCTCACCGGTCCAAATTGGGCATGGCTGGAATCCCTACTATCTGGCAGCGGGCGCGGACCTGACCGGTGATGGCGTGGCTGACCTGGTGGGCCGCGATAACGCCAGCGGCTTGCTTTGGCTTTATCCGGGCAAAGGCAACGGTCGGCTGGCGGCGAGCAAACAGATTGGTACCGGCTGGAACGGATCAGACAGCTGTCCGGCAAAGGCTATGGCCTGCCAGGTCAGTGGCCACCAGACCGTGGTCTACCTCGATCCGGGCCACGGCGCCAATGTCACGCCGCGAGCGGCCACTTCTGGCGGCTCCAAAGGTGTGATTTCCGGGGAATCGGCCAACGGCGTTGAGGACATAGAGGTCTTCGCCGTGGCGTCTCAGGCCAAGGCGCTGCTGGAAAAGGCCGGCTACAAAGTGGTGCTGTCCCGCACCACCAATCCAGACCGGGCCAAATTGGCCCTTTGGCAGAAGGGCAACGCCGCCGAGGTCGCCAACTTGGGCCGCCCGGCCGATATCGCCATTTCCATCCACACCGATTCCTACGCCTCGGTTGGTGCCGGCCAGATTTACTACGACAAGGTGGGCGGATACCGGCAAAACAACGGCTCGTCGTTCCGTCAAACCTTCACCAACAAGACCACCGCCGCCACTTCGTTGCGCTACGCCAAGGTCTTTCAGAGCGTGCGCGGCGCCTACCAGAAGGCCACCGTCACCATGACCGCCGGTCACAACTTTCCGGCATCGCGCGGACTTGGTTCATTCGGTGATATTCCGATTGTGATGCTCTCGGCCCAGTCAGTGCCATGGGTCTATAACGAGTTTGGACGCACTAGTGCCAAGGGCCTGTCCACAGCCCAGATCAACCTCTACGTTAACTCGCTGGTCAATGCGACCAAACAGGCGATTGGGCCGGCCGCAGGCAGCGGCAAGGTGACTATCACCTGCCCCTAATCGTGCTCCTGGCGGCGGGTCTGGCCGATGCGCGGACAGGTTGCGGCACCATTGCGGCACCTTTGGCGCCCTCTCAGCCGGACCGTCGCCCGCGAGGTTGGGGTTTGGCATCATGCCGTGCTGCCAAACCCTGGACTCGGTGGAACAGCGAAGCTGGCTAGCTCTGACACCCGCTCTGCAGCGAGGTTGGGGTTTGGCATGATGCCGTGCTGCCAAACCCTGGACTCGGTGATGTGAGGGGTGGTGGTGCCAAACCCTGGACTCGGTGGAACAGCGAAGCTGGCTAGCTCTGACACCCGCACTGCAGCGAGGTTGGGGTTTGGCATCATGCCGTGCTGCCAAACCCTGGACTCGGTGATGTGAGGGGTGGTGGTGCCAAACCCTGGCCTCGCGGCTTAGGCGGCGGATTGGGAGTGGTGGACCCAGCTGCCCAGCAGCTTCGCGGCAGCGCCGGAGTCGATGGCGGCGCGAGCCTGGTCCAGGCCTGCCGCCAGGCGGTCGACCAGGCCGGCGGTCGTCCTGGTGGCCCCTCCACCTGGGCCAACGACTCCCCCAGTGTCACCTCCGCCAGTGGCACCCACCGGGCTGCCTCCAGCTGGGTCGGCGCCGACATCGGGCAAAGCCTGAGACTCCTGATCCCCAGCCGCTTCCAACGCCACCAAAGCCGCAGCCGCGTTGAGCTCAACCGTCTGGCGCACGGCGCCTCCCCCGCCCGCCAGCACATTCCTAGCCATGGCGGCATTAACCGAAGGCGAGCCGCCGCGCAGGTCCGCCACCGTGATCCGGTCCAGGCCAAGGTCAGCCGCCGGATCAAGCCGGTGTTCAGTCAGCTCGCCACCAGCCGCCCACCAAATGGTGGCCCGGCCGGTAGCGGCTAACTCGTCCAGGCCATCGTCGCCCCGAAAGACCAAGGCGCTGATACCCCGTTTGGCCAGCACACCAGCCATCAAAGGGGCCATCGTCGCCTTGGCGCAACCAATGGCCGCGGCCCGCGGTTGGGCCGGATTCGTCATCGGGCCCAAGAAATTGAAGACCGTTGCCACGCCCAAAGCCGAGCGGGTGGTGGCAGCGTGACGCATCGACGGGTGGAACATTTGCGCGAAGAGGAAGGCGATTCCAACCTGGGAGTAAACCGCGCTAACGGCACCAGGCGACATCGTCAGCCTGACCCCTAACGCCTCGAGCAAATCCGCGCTCCCAGAACTGGAACTGGCCGCCCGGTTGCCGTGTTTGACCACCCGGGCGCCGGTCCCGGCCGCCACCAGCGCCGCCATGGTCGAAATGTTGTGGGTGCCGGCCCTATCCCCACCGGTGCCGACAATGTCAACCGCCGGGCCAGGCAACTCGATCCGGTGGGCGTGGTCCAGCATCGAACGGCTGAGGCCGTCTAGCTCATCGACCGTTTCGCCTTTGGCCCGCAAGGCCACCAAGAAACCGCCCAAAGCAACCGGATTGGCCTCGCCAGCCATGACCTCGTCCATTGCCCAGGCCGCCTGGGCAGCACTCAAATCCTGGCCCTCGATCAGTTGAGTGATCAGCCCGGGCCAGCTTGGTTGGGCTGGCACCGAGGTCAGTCGTCGTCGAGCTGCAGAATATCGGTCACCCGGGCACGCAGCTCAAAGGGATCAAGCGGCCGGGCGACAGCTGCATCGGCCCCGGACCAGGCGGCCAACCAGGCGTCTTGCTGACGTGCCAGCACCAGCATGATGGTGGGTCGCCAACCCAGTTCCTGGCGCAACTGCCGGGTCAGGCCGACGCCGCCAAGTTTGCCGGTCTCGTTGTCTCCAATGATCAGGTCGAATTGCTTGTCTTCGCACTCCATCACCGCCACGGCCGGCGTGGCCACCTCGGTCCACTCGACGGCCAGACCGCGGGCGCCGATCTTCTCCCCCACGCCACGGCGTATTTCTTGGCGGGCCAAGGCGTTGTCACCGTACAGCATGATCGAGACGGTGCCGGCCGTTGAGGCACCGGAGGTCGGGGTGGCTGTGGCTTGGTCCAGATCAGCGGTAGACGTCATGGTTCAAGGCTACATCGCCAGGCCAGCCAACGCCCAAAAACGACATAAGATTGTGACGGCAAATGGCCCACCAATCGAGAGACAGGACTCCAATGAGCGTCTACACCCTGCCTGACCTCCCATACGACTATTCAGCCCTCGAACCGCATATCTCCGCCCGCATCATGGAGTTGCATCACGACAAGCACCACGCCACCTACGTGGCCGGGGCCAATACCGCGCTCGAACAGCTGGCCGAGGCCCGCGACAAGTCCAACTTTGCCGCCCTGAACAAACTGGAAAAGGACCTGGCCTTCAATGTGGCCGGCCACGTCAACCACGGCGTTTTCTGGCAGAACCTGACGCCGGATTCTTCGGCCACGCCAACTGGCGCTATCGCCGCCGCCCTAGACGCCGGCTTTGGTTCCTTCGACGCCTTTAAGGCCCAATTCTCCGCCGCCGCCCTGGGCATTCAGGGTTCTGGCTGGGCCATGTTGGGCTATGACCCGCTGGGCGGCCAGCTCATCATCAACCAGGTCTTCGACCACCAGGCCAACTTGGCGCCGGGCACGGTGCCGCTGCTGCTGCTCGACATGTGGGAGCACGCCTTCTACCTCGATTACGTCAATGTCAAACCGGAGTGGGTGGCGGCTTTCTGGAACATTGTCAATTGGGCCGATGTCGAAGCTCGCCTGGGGGCGGCCACCGCCTAGTCCCGCAGTTCTCCCCTCTCCAATCGCGAGTTCAGGGTTTGGCAGCACCCCCGCGACCGAGTTCAGGGTTTGGCATGGCGCCCAAGCTCGGACTCGCGTCAAGGTGGCTGGGATGATGCCAAAGCTCGGACTCGCGTGAAGCGGTGAGTGGGGCCGGCGGGCATCAGCCACCTAACGCGGTCTCACCCAGCCGGCGCAGCAGTAGTACCTCGGCCAAAATTGCCTTTTCAAGCAGGTCCAGGCTGACCGATTCGTCAGAGGAATGAGGCCGCGAAGCCGGATCCAGCACGCCCGTTAGCAAAACCTCGATTGGCGCCATGGCTTGGCTCAGCAGGCTGGCCAGTGGGATCGAACCGCCCACACCCAGGTGAACCGGCGGCGTGCCGAAGGCCTCGGCTAACGCCCACTCGGCCGCCTGGGCGCCCGGTCCGGATAGATCAGCCAAGAAACCGTCACCGGTGGCCGCAACCTCGATTTCCAGTTCGGCCCCAAAACGCGGCTGGGCTTCTAAGTGGCGTGTCAGCGCGGCCGCCGCCGTGTCGACCGGTTTTCCGGGCGGCACGCGCAACGAAATCACCGCCGTGGCTTGGGGCAGGATCACGTTAGACACTTCTGCCCGGCGAGGCGCGTCGAAACCGACCAGGTCAATGGCCGCCTGGTGCCAGGTTTGGTCGGCGATTGAGCCTGACCCAACCAGCGGCACCGAATCGAGCAAACCGGTAACTTCCCGGTACTGGTCCTCAGGGAGGTCGAGCTGGCTTTGGCCGGTTTGCTCCAGGCCGGCCACGGCGACATCGCCCCGCTCGTCGTGCAGGCTCGCCACCAGCCGAGCCAAAATGACGCCGGCGTCCATGACAGGCCCGCCATAGCCGGAGTGGGAGGGAAAGCTGGCCACCCGCACTGTGACGTGAACCTCAACCACGCCTCGCAACGACGTTGTCAAGGCGGGGACCTGGTAAGACCAGTTGTCCGAGTCCGCCACCACCGCGACATCGGCCGCCAGCACCTTGGCGTTTTCCGCCATCAGCCGGGCCAAAGTCGGTGAAGCCGATTCTTCCTCGCCTTCTATCAGCAACGCCACCCCCACGGCCGTGTCCTGGCCCAAGACCCGCAAAGCCGCCAGGTGGGCGACCACGCCGCCGCCGTCATCGGCGCTGCCCCTGCCAATTAGCCGGCCATCCTTGACGACGGGTTCGAAGGGGTCGGTTGACCAGTCGCCGGCCACGGGCTGAACGTCGTGGTGGGCGTAGAGCAGCACGGTTGGGGCGCCCGATGCCGCCGCCTTGCGTCCAATCACAGCCGGCGCGCCCGGGCGGCCGGTGGCGTCTTTGGCCCAAACCACCTCAACACCGGGTAGGCCTGTGGCTCTGGCCATGGCCGCGACCTGAGCGGCCGAGGCCGCCACCTGCTCGCCCGGCCCATCTGGCGAGGCGAAGGACTCGATGCGGACCAGGGTTTTGAGTTGGTGCACTACATCAGGCATTTGGGCGGCCACGGCCGCTCTGAGGGCTTCGACTTCGGCTTTGGTCATGGGTGCAACCGTACGCCCTGCCCTGTGGCTTGGCTTTGCCGGCACCAGCACCAAACAGCCCGCCGCCTCCCCCACCGCGCCAACCGCCAATTCCCCCAGTCCGAGCTTTGACACCAGCAGGTTTGACACCAACGCGCCGAGTCCGAGGCCTGGCACCACATCCGCGAGTCCGAGGCCTGGCATGATGACAAACCCTGAACGCGGTTGGGTGGCTGCGGCCCGGCCCATCGCCGGGCGCACTGACCAGGCCCAGTAGGCTATTGGCCGTGCGTGATTCGACCGACAAGTCAGCAAAGGGGTCCAAAGCCAAACCCGCGTCCGGCGTAAAAGGGGGCAAGCCGGAAAAGGCCACAGCCAAGGACAAACCGGGCAAAGCCGGCTCCAAGGCCAAAGCCAAACAGGCAGCCAAACCGCCCGCCGAAGAGGTCATCGACACCCGACCGCCGGGCCAACGCGCCAAAGGCCGGGCTACGCCATCGCGCAAAGAAGTCGAAAAAGCCAAGGCCCAACCCTTTGTGGGCAAAACCAAAGCCAAAACAAGTTCCATGACCAAGGAGCAGCGGCGCAAGGCCAGCCAGGAAGCCCGCGAACGCTACGCCCACGCCATGAGGACCGGCGAGGAGCGCTACTTGCCGGCCCGTGACAGGGGGCCCATCAAACGCTGGACCAGGAACTACATCGATTCCAGACGGTCCATGAGCGAATACCTGATTTTCATCACCCTGGGCATGCTGGTCTTCGTGATGGTGTTGCAGTCCTCATTCCCGGCCCTGGCCGGCCTGGGTTTGCTGGGCATGTACCTGATCATCTTCATCGTCATTGGCGAGGCCTACTTCAAGGCCCGCAGGCTCCGCCAGGCCTTGTACGCCAAGTTTGGCCAAGACAATGTGCCCAAGGGTTCGGTCCGTTACGGTGTGGTCCGCTCGTTCCAGTTCCGCCGCTCGCGCCAACCCAAACCCCAGGTCAAAGTGGGCGAGGACCCCGGCTAGCTAAGCCGCAACAAGGGGTGGTGCCAAACCCTGGACTCGCGGTTGTCGGGGTGGTGCGAAACCCTGGACTCGCGGTTGCGGTTGCAGGACGGGCTAGGTGGCTTGCCGCATCAGCTCGGCGGCGCCGCGCTGGACCCGGGCGGCCCAAGCCGGCCCTTCGTAGATGAAGGCCGTCAGTGCCTGGACCAAGTTGGCCCCGGCCTGCATGTAATCCACAATGTCTTGGGCTTCGAAGATCCCACCAACGCCAATGATGACCGGTTCCTCACCTAAGGCCTGGCGCAGCCGCCGCACCACCTCAACGCCGCGAGCTTTCAGCATCGGGCCAGAGAGACCACCCGGCCCAAGATCATGATCAACGGTTGTGTTGACCGCCACTACCCCGGCCAACCCCAGCTCCAAGGCTAGGGCCGCAACCTGGTCGAGCTCGGCATCGGACAAATCTGGGGCCACCTTGACCAGCAAAGGCACCTCGCCACTTTGGCCCCCCAAGGCCCGGCCTTCGGCAGCGCCAGCCTTGGCAGCACGCAAAATGGGGCCCAGCGACTGGCTGTCCTGCAGTTCACGCAGGCCAGGTGTGTTAGGCGAGGAGACATTGACCACCAGGTAGTCGGCCCAGGGCGCCAGCCACCGGGCCGTGGTGTGGTAATCCTGAGGGGCGTCGACGGCCAAAGTCGACTTGTTTTTGCCCAGGTTGACACCTACCAGCAATCGCCGCCCTGTCGATGAGCGGCGCAAACGCATCAGCCGACCGGCCACCTTCCGGGCCCCTTGGTTGTTGAAACCCATGGCATTGCGCAAGGCTCGCTGCTCCGGCAGGCGCCAGAGCCGCGGGCGCGGGTTGCCGCCCTGGGCCACCGGCGTCACCGTGCCGACCTCGACATAAGAGAATCCCAGCATCATCACTGCCCGGGCGGTGGTGGCGTCCTTGTCGAACCCGGCCGCCACTCCCAACGGCCCATCGATAGTCTTGCCAAAGATCGTCACCGCGCCTGAGCCCAGGCCACCGCGCGCCATGACGGCGTGGACGGCTGCGCGGACCGGGGGCACGGCCGCGGCCAAACGCATCGCCGCAGCCGCCCCGTGGTGCGCCTGTTCGGGGTCAGTGTGGACTAGGAAACGGTCAAACAAGGTGCGGTACACGACTTCGAGGCTACCGCCCTAAGATGCAGAGGTGATGTCATTACAGGCGGTTGGGGCCAAGCCCGCCAATCTTGTGGCCGATGCCGTCGCTCTGGTGTGCTCAGAAGGCTCGGCTCCTTCAGCGCTTGGGCCTGACGCCCTTGAAGTGCTGGGTTGGCTTGGTTTTTCCGGCCGGGCGGGCCAGGTCGTGGTTGTGCCGGCCCGGGCTTTCGCGGTCGAATTGGCCGCGCCGGTGGTGGCTGTGGCCGGCCTGGGCCCCGTCAGCCAGTCCGAGCCTGGGCATGAACAACTGCGCCGGGCGGCGGGCACGGCCGTGCGGTCGTTGGCCGGGCGTGCCACAGTTGGCCTGGCCTTTGGCTATGACAGCCCGGAACAGGCCGGCGCCATAGCCGAAGGCGCGGCCATGGGCGGCTACGCCTTCAGCCAGTACCGGGCGGCTGATCCAGCGCCGCCCAGCACGGTGATGGTGGCGGTGGCCGTGGAGGCCAAACAGGTGCCAAAGGCGGTCACTGCGGCGGTCGAGCGGGCTAGTGTCGTCGCCGCGGCCGTGGCCGGTGCCCGCGACCTGGTCAACACCCCGGCCAATGACCTGACGCCGGCCGTTTTTGCCGAAGCCGCCGTAGCGGCGGCCAAGCCAGCCGGGGTGAGAGCCAAGACTGTCGACCTGCCGGGGCTATTGGAGGGCGGCTATGGCGGCATTGTGGCCGTTGGCCAGGGTTCAATCCACCCGCCCTACCTGGTCAAACTTAGCTACGCGCCGCTGCGGGCCAAGACCCATGTGGCGCTGGTCGGTAAGGGCATTACCTTCGATTCGGGCGGATTGTCAATCAAACCGGCCAGGTCTATGGACACGATGAAATCCGACATGGCTGGGGCGGCCGCTGTGCTACAAACCATTTGTGCTGCCGCCCAGCTGAAGCTGCCGGTCAAGGTGACGGGCTACTTGGCATTGGCCGAGAACATGCCTTCCGGCGCTGCCCAGCACCCCTCCGATGTCGTCACCATGAAATCCGGAACCACCGTCGAGGTCACTAACACTGACGCCGAAGGCAGGCTAATCCTGGCCGACGCGATTACCGCAGCCCTGGATGACAAACCTGACTCGATTATCGACATCGCGACCTTGACCGGCGCCCAAGCTGTCGCCCTGGGCGACCGGGTCAGCGCGGTAATGGGCACACCGGCGGTGCGTCAGGCTGTGGTCGAAGCCGCTGCCTTGGCCGGCGAGGCCTTTTGGCCGTTGCCACTACCTGAGGAACTAGGCGAACTGTTGAAGTCCGATGTCGCCGATCTGCTCAACACCAATCTGACCAAACCCAACGGTGGCGCCCTGACCGCCGGGCTGTTTTTGCAGCATTTTGTTGGCCAGGCCCCATGGGCGCATTTGGATATCGCCTCTACCGCGTTCAACCAGGCCGAGGCCTACGACTATGTGCCGACAGGCGGCACCGGTGTTGGGGTCAGAACACTACTGGCCTACCTGGCCGGCCAAGCCGCCATCGGCCGAAGCAAGCCGCTACCCCCACCACCCTCCTGACCTCCCCCTTCACGCGAGTCCAGGCTTTCGCACCACCCTTGCCGCCGCCCTTCCTCACGCGAGTCCAGGGTTTCGCACCACGCTCTGCCACCTTCCTCTCCACGCGAGTCCAGGGTTTCGCACCACGGTCTGCCACCTTCCTCTCCACGCGAGTCCGGGCTTTCGCACCACGGTCTGTCACCTTCCTCTCCAAGCGAGTCCAGGGTTTGACACGATGCTGCCAAACCCCAAACTCGCCGAAGGTGAGCTGGTCGGGACTACCTCGAGCCTGTTAGGTATGTCATCGGATCGACCACATCACCGCCACGCTGGATTTCGAAATGCAGGTGGCAGCCGGTCGAGGCACCGGTGGTACCGACACGGCCCACCACGCCGCCGCGCGCCAGGTTGTCACCAACTTTGACATCAAGGCCCTGGAGGTGGTTGTAGGTCGACATCATGACCGTCCCACTGACCGAGCCGTGGCTAAGCACCACTCGGTTGCCGTAACCCTGAGTTGATTTGGACTGCACCACCGTTCCGGCCGCCGTAGCCAATACCGGCACGCCACAGGCAGCCCCGTAGTCAACCCCGGCGTGGAAACGCACATCGCCGTAGATCGGGTGGACACGCGGCCCAAAGGGGGACGTCATCGGCGCTCCGGGCAGCGGATTCAGGAAGAATCTGTCGCCCAGCACGTGACCGGGCAGGAGGCTCTGGTTGGCGTAAAACTGGGCCAGTTCGGCCTGCAAGGCCTGGGCTTCGGCCTCAAGCTCGCGTTGGCGAGCCAGGTCAGCAGTCTTTTCGGCTTCGAGCCTTTGGCTCAAGGCGGTCATTGATTCAACCAACTCTTCTAGCTTCGCTTTGGCCGCTTCGGCCTCCTTTTGGGCTGCGGCCGCCTTGTCTAGCGCCTCTTCGGCTTGTTCGGTCAGCCGGGCCGCCTCTGCGGCCACAGCCTCCAGCCGGGCCTGGGCGTAACGGCCCGCGCCGCTGACTGCCTGGCTCTGCTTGAGAGTGGCGCCGCGCGATGCGGCCACTGCCTCACGAGCCATGTGTTTGGCCAAGGCGGTTTCCAACGGTTGCCCGCCCACAGTCACGGCTAGTCCCGGATCGGTCATCCCGGCCCCGCTCATGGCATCCCGGGCCATGTAGCCAAGGGCCTTTTTCGTGGCGTCGATCGAAGCGTCAGCCGAATCGATCTTGGGCCGCAGCCGGTCAAGTTCCGATTCAGCCGATTTCAGCGCGTCGCTTAACTCGGCGTGTTCTCGCATCGCCTCAGCGTGCTGGGCCATTGCGTCATCCACCGCCTTTTGGGCAGCTTCCATCTGCGCCTCGGCGTTGGCCAGGTCAATGTAGACGGCCGCTAACGTGGGCGTGGCGTCCTCAAGCAGTTGGCCTAGATCCTGGCCAGGTCCTTGGTCGCCCTGGTTTGCGCTGGCGTAGGAGGCACCTAGGGGCACGACCAGGGCCGCGGCCGTTAGGGCCGCCGTCACCACTGCTTTTACCGTTCGTGTCTTAAAAGGCACGTTGTCCTTCCTTGCGGGTAGAAAATGGGCTTGTATCGAGGGAACGTGCCGTTGCCACCAGGCATTCCTGCCCGATGCCGGCCCTCAGCTACCAGCGATATCCTCGCCTTCCCGCGGGCTCACCCCCGCCCCCATTTCAGCCAGTCCGAGGTTTCGCAGCATGGTGCCACCGCCAGGGCTCGGCCCACCGCTTTCACCGAGTTCAGAGTTTCGCAGCACAGCCACCGCCCCCATATCAGCCAGTCCGAGGTTTCGCAGCACGGTGTCAAACCCTGGACTCGCCTGGGGGACATGATGTCAAGCCTCGGAATCGCGTGGGAGAGGTGCTGTCAAGCCTCGGACTCGCGTCACCGACAGTGGTGTCAAGCCTCGGACTCGCGTAGGAGAGGTGCTGTCAAGCCTCGGACTCGCGTCACCGACAGTGGTGTCAAGCCTCGGACTCGGTTGGAAAGGAGTGGTGACAAACCCTGGACTCGCGTTGGGGGTGGTGACAAACCCTGGACTCGCGGTTTGTCGGGGCGGCGTTAGGGGTTGGGGCGTTTGGTTTTAGCCCGTTGGGCGGCGTTCCAGTCGCGCATTCGCTGTGGATAGCCGGTGAAGTTGACGTCATAGACCGGCAAACCCAGCTGAGCGGCGATCTCGCGGCCAGCGGCGGCGTTGGGGATCTTGCGCCGGGTCCACTCGCCGGTCGTGGCAATCAGCAACAACGTGGTCTGATAGTCCTTGGTCGGCGGCTCAAGATAGGCCTCGACCCCAACCCGCGAGGCCGAGAACTCCTGCAGGTGGGCCATGGTTTGCCGCTTGGCTTCTCCGGCCGATTCCTTGGCCGGCCCGGCGGATTCGCCGCCCCTACGGCGCTTGAACCAACTCACCGGCCCAGCCTACTGGCAAGTGCATCAAGCGCAGTTGCCCTATCAGCCCAAAACCATGGAAAGATACTTGAGGGCGTTTGACGACCCAAACAGCTTTTGTCCCCGTGGCTTTCATAGCCCTGACACTGAAGAAGGTGCAAAGCGAAGTGGCTCAGTTCGATTACGACGTGGTAATTCTGGGGGCAGGCAGCGGCGGTTATGCCGCAGCCCTGCGCGGCGCCCAGCTAGGACTCAAAGTGGCGCTGGTTGAATCCGACAAGGTTGGCGGCACTTGCCTCCACCGCGGATGCATTCCAACCAAGGCCATGCTGCATTCGGCCGAGGTGGCTGACCAGGTCAAAGAGGCAGGCAAGCTTGGCGTTTCAGCCCAGTTTGGCGGCATCGACATGGCACAGGTCAACAAGTTCAAACAAGGCGTCATTGACCGGCTCTACAAGGGCCTCAGCGGCCTGGTCTCCGGGCGCGGCGTCGACTTGGTCACCGGCCACGGCAAGCTGGTCTCAACCAACGCCGTCGAAGTAGACGGACGGCGCCTGGAAGGCGACAACGTGATCCTGGCAACGGGCTCGTATTCGCGCTCAATCCCAGGACTGACCATCGAAGGCCGGGTCATGACATCGGACCAGGCCCTCGAGATGGACTGGGTGCCCACCAACGCCATTGTGCTTGGTGGCGGCGTCATTGGCCTGGAGTTCGCCTCTGTTTGGCGTTCATTCGGGGCCGAAGTCACCATTGTTGAAGGACTGCCCAACCTGGCCCCCAACGAGGACGTGGCGGTCTCTAAGGTGCTGGAGCGGACCTTTAGGCGCCGTGGCATCAACTTCAAGACCGGCGTTATGGTCAAAGACGTCACCCAAAGCGATGACCAGGTCACTTTGACCCTAGAAAACGACGAAACGCTGACCGGTGATGTGGTGCTAGTGGCCGTTGGCCGTGGACCCAACACCGCTGGCCTTGGCTACGAAGACCATGGCATCAAAATGGACCGCGGCTTCGTCCTGACAGACGACCAGCTGCACACCGGCGTAGCCAACATCTGGGCCACCGGCGACATTGTGCCTGGCCTGCAACTGGCCCACCGCGGCTTCCAGCAGGGTATTGCCGTAGCCGAGCGCATCTCTGGCATCAAGACCCCAGCTCAGGCCGAGGCTGACATCCCGCGTGTAACCTATTGCGACCCAGAAATCGCATCGGTTGGCCTGACCGAGGCCCAAGCCAAAGAACTGCATGGCGCCGAGGCCATCGAAACGGTCGAATACAACCTGGCTGGTAACGGCCGTTCCCAGGTTCTCAACACCCAAGGCTTTGTCAAGCTGGTGCGCCTGGCGGCCGGACCCGTCATCGGCGTTCACATTATTGGCAGCCATGTTGGCGAACTGGTTGGCGAAGCCCAACTGATCGTCAATTGGCAGGCCTACCCCGAAGACGTGGCCGAGCTGGTCCATGCTCACCCCACCCAAAACGAGGCCCTGGGCGAAGCCTTTATGGACCTGGCCGGCAAACCCTTGCACGCCCACGCCTAGATCAATCCCTGCACAACTGCCACAGAATCGAGGAAGAAAGTGTCCCAGTCAGTGCCAATGCCAGCCCTTGGTGAATCGGTTACCGAAGGCACAGTTACCCGCTGGCTCAAAAAGGTTGGCGACAAGGTTGAGGTCGACGAACCGCTGGTTGAGATCTCAACCGACAAGGTCGACACCGAAATACCATCACCCTTTGCCGGGGTGCTCCTGGAGATAAAGGTGCCAGAGGATGAAGAGGCTGAGGTTGGCGACATCCTGGCCATTCTGGGCGCCGATGGCGAGGCCCCGGCTCCGGCAGCAGAGGCACCCGCCGCTGAGGCGCCGGCCGAAGAAGCCCCGGCTGAAGAGCCGCCAGCCCCGGTCGAGGCCCCGCCGCCACCGCCCCCGCCGGCACCGGCTGCGCCCCCGCCGCCACCACCACCCCCACCGCCCGCGCCAGCACCCGCACCTCCGGCACCTGCCGCACCGGCTGAAGCGCCGGCATCGGCCGAGGCAGCTGGCTACATCAGCCCGCTGGTGCGGAAGATCGCCAACGATCTGGGCGTTGACCTGGGCTCGGTTGTCGGTACTGGCGTTGGCGGACGGATCAGGCGCGAAGACGTGGTCGCCGCCAAGCAGGGTCCAGCCCCGGCTGCCGGTGCCACCGCCGCTGGTGATGCCCGCCTGCGGTCGGTTGGGGCCGACATGTCATTCGCGGCTGCCCCGGCTTTGACCCAGCTGACCTCCGTGGCGGAGGTCGATATGAGCGGCGTGGTCCAGGTCATTGAGAAGCTGTCGGATCGCTTTGAGGCCCGCGAAGGCGTTGAGCTTTCGGTCAGCGCCTTCTTCGTCAAGGCGGCCGCTGAGGCGCTCAAGATCCATCCGAAGTTCAACTCTTCGATCCTGGATGACGAGGTCACCCAGTATAAGCAGCAGAACATCGGCATTACGGTCGACACCTCGCTCGGCCCGGTAGTACCGGTCTTGGCCGATGCCGGCGCGCTCGGCCTGGTAGGCCTGGCCCGGGCGATTGCACAGGCCACAGCCAGGGCTCAGACTGGCGCCTTGCTGCCGGACGACCTGTTGGGTGGCACCATCACCCTGACCAACCCCGGTGGCCCGGAGATCATGCTGGGCTTCCCGCTGATCCAGGCGCCGCAGGTGGCGATTTTGTCGGTCGGCGCGGTGACCAAACGCCCGGTCGTGGTCGGTGACGGTATTGCGGTCAGGTCGATGGCCTACTTGACGCTGTCCTACGACTCGCGCCTGATTGATGGCACCGATGCGGCCAAGTTCTTGGCCTCGATCAAACACCGGCTCGAGACCACCAGCTTCGAAGCCGAAATCGCGCTATAGCGGCCAATAGTCCCACACCCGCTCGGGGCGCCGGTTTCCCCTCCGGTACCCCGAGCGGGTCGGTAAACTAACGGATCATGGCATCGCGCAAACCCCCAAGTGACCCTTGGGCTGAGGAACCGAAGGGTCGCAAGGCCAAGCGGGCCGCCAAGAAGGCGACCAAGACCGGCCAGAAAAAGACCCCTTGGTACAAGCAAATCTGGCAAGTCTTCCAGATGGCCCGCCAGGCCGAACCGCTGATTTGGCTGTGGATGCTGGCGGTGGTGGTCGGAACTGTAGCGATTGGCCTGGCCATTGGGTTGTTCGTGTGGCGCGGGCATTGGCTCTACATGACCTTGGTGACCTTGCCGATGGGCCTGATGAGTTCGCTCATCCTGTTGGCCCGGCGGGCTGAACGGGCAGCCTACGCCCGGATTGAAGACCGGCCCGGCGCGGCCTTTGCCGCCCTTAGCCAGATCAGACGCGGCTGGTCGATTGACCAAGAGCCAATCGCAGCCGACCCGAAAACCCAAGACATGGTCTTCAGGGCGGTGGGCCGGCCCGGCGTGGTCTTAGTGGGCGACGGCAACCCCAACCGGCTTGGCCGGATGATGAAAAAGGAACGACAGCGCCTGGGCCGGCTGGCGCCCGGTGTGCCGGTGATCGAACTGGTCGTGGGTAACAATAAAGGCCAAGTGCCTCTAATGAAGCTGTCACGCAAGCTCCAGCGACTCAAACCGCAGCTGTCGAAGGCAGAGGTGGCCAATGTCAACCAACGGCTGCGGTCGATGGGCGGGATGAAGCTGCCATTGCCCAAGGGCATCGATCCGATGCGCGCCCGGCCCGACCGCAAAGGCATGCGCGGCCGCTAACCCCCCTTTTTTCGCCGAGTCCGGGGTTTGGCAGCACACCTGTTTGCCTCCCCCTTTTTCGCCGAGTCCGGGGTTTGACACCACCTCACCTGGTACCTGCTACCCCCGCCAATTCGCCGAGTCCGGGGTTTGCACCACCCCACCTGGTACCTGCTACCCCCGCCAATTCGCCGAGTCCGGGGTTTGGCAGCATGCTGTCAAACCCCGGACTGGCTGAAATGGCCATGGTGCGAAACCCCGGACTGGCTGAAGTGAGCCAGCGCCTAGGCGACGAGGCGGCTCAAGCCCGGCAGCCGGCATCGGCCATCAACACCCATCCAGGCCAAACTCAAATGGATTAACGCCCGGCCCACCAGCTACGCGCCTGTAGCCTGGAGACTGCTAAGAGGTCTTGCCGACTCGACAGATCGGAAATGTCGCCCGACACCGACACCCCAAGGAGAAATCGGTCCAATGTTTGAAACTCCGCAAGAGGCCATCGCCTACGCCCAGACCCAAGGCGTTGAGCACGTCGACATTCGTTTCTGCGACCTGCCAGGGGTGATGCAGCACTTCACAGTGCCCGCCCAGACCTTTGACGAAAGCGCCTTCGCCGAAGGCAACGAGGGCCTGATGTTTGACGGCTCCTCGATCCGCGGCTTCCAGGCCATCCACGAGTCGGATATGAAACTGGTGCCGGACGTCAAAACCGCTTTCATTGACCCCTTCCGCAAATACAAGACCTTGGTGATCAACTGCTCGATTGTCGACCCGTTCACCGGCGAAACCTATTCGCGCGACCCGCGCAACGTGGCCGCCAAAGCCGAGGCCTACCTGGCTTCGACCGGCATTGCCGACACCGCCTTTTTTGGCCCCGAGGCCGAGTTCTACATTTTTGACGACGTGCGCTATGCGACATCGGACCACGAGTCTTTCCACCGGATCGAATCCTCTCTGGCCGCCTGGAACACCGGCCGGAAAGAGGACGGCGGCAACTTGAGCTACAAGACCCGCCTGAAGGGTGGCTATTTCGTGGTGCCGCCAACCGACCAATTGGCCGATCTACGTGACGAAATGGTGGCGAAACTGGCTCAGGCCTCCCTGGCCGTAGAACGGGCCCACCCGGAATGCGGCACCGCCGGCCAACAGGAGATCAACTACCGCTTCGATACCCTGCTTCACTCCGGTGATGACCTGATGAAGTTCAAATACGTCATCAAGAACACCGCCTGGGCGGCCGGCAAAACAGTCACCTTCATGCCCAAACCGATCTTTGGCGACGCCGGCAGCGGTATGCACTGCCACCAGTCCCTTTGGCAAGACGGCGAACCGCTGTTCTACGACGAACGCGGCTACGGCGGTCTGAGCGATCTGGCCCGCTGGTACATCGGCGGGCTGCTGGCGCACGCCCCGGCGGTTTTGGCCTTCACCAACCCGACTGTCAATTCGTTCCACCGACTGGTGCCGGGCTTCGAGGCGCCGGTCAATCTGGTCTATTCGCAGCGCAACCGCTCGGCCTGTATCCGCATCCCGGTAACCGGTTCGAGCCCCAAGGCCAAGCGGATCGAGTTCCGGGTGCCCGACCCGTCGTCCAACCCCTACCTGGCCTTCGCCGCCCAGTTGATGGCCGGGATTGATGGCATTCGCAACCGGATCGAGCCGCCGGACCCAATCGACAAAGACCTCTACGAGCTGCCCCCGGCCGAGCACGACCAGATTCAGCAGGTACCGGCCTCGCTGCCGGAGGTGCTCGACGCGCTCGAGGCTGACCAGGACTTCTTGACCGAAGGCGATGTCTTTACGCCGGATCTGCTGGCTACCTGGTCTGACTACAAGCGCACCAATGAGGTCGATCCGCTGCGGCAGCGGCCCCACCCGCACGAGTTCGAGTTGTACTACGACATTTGATCCCGCGAGTCCGGGGTTTGGCACCACCCCATTCACGCGAGTCCGAGGTTTTGCACCACTGGCGTTTCTCGCGAGTCCGAGGTTTTGCACCACTGGCTGCCCGATGGCGGAGGGTCACCTGTCGTAACCCTCTCCCGCGAGTCCCCTCCCGCGAGTTTGGGGTTTGGCACCACCCCATTCACGCGAGTCCGAGGTTTTGCACCACTGACGTTTCTCGCGAGTCCGGGGTTCTGCACCACTGGCTGCCCGATGGCAACCGATCGCCTCCCCACGGCCACCTCGCACGAACCCAGGATTCAGCCCGAGGTGGCCCAAACCTTTGGGTTAAAGCAGCCAGGCCGAGTCGGCGAATACCCTCGGTGACAATCCCCGGACTCGGCGCATTGAGCTGGCCGGTGGGTGTTCGTCCTGGTCGGAGCGATGTCTGGGGTGGGTTGGATGATTGGGACATGACATCGTTGGTGATCACAGAATTGAAGACCGGGCCGCGGGCCTTCGCCCCAATAACCTCATCCGGAAGCAGCCCCGAAGCGCTGGTCGGTTCCAGTGTGTTTACCCGCAGCCAGCTGACCGGCCGAGGATTGGGACGGGGTTGGGTCGCCTACCAGGTTAAGACCGGCCGTTTGGTCCGCGTCGCCGGCAAGGCCCTGCAGTCTCCCGGCCGCACGCTGACAACGTCACGACGGGCCAACGCCGCCATGTTGACCTGGCCAGACGGGGTGGTCTGGGGCCCATCGGCCTTATCACTGCATCTACCGGACGCGCCGGTCCCCGCGTCTGACCGCCTGATCGTGGCGGCCTCGGTTTCGCGGAGTCATCAAGCCGGGTTGATGGCACGGAAGATCCCGGTGCCCGATGACGAACAGACAGTTGTCGCCGGTTCGATCCGTGTCCAAAGCCTGCAGGCGGCCATAGTGGACACCCTGCGACACCTTGATCAGTCTCATGCCATGGAAATGCTGGCTTGGCTTATTAACGCGGGCCGGATCCATCCGGCCGAATTCACAAAGATCGCGAAGCGGCGCAAGGGCTACCGCGGAGCTCGCCGGTTGCACTGGATGAGGGCAATGGTTTGGTCGAACGCTGCCTCTTTGCCCGAGTTCGATTGTCACGAGATTTTGCGCCAGTCTCTGGCCCTGCCCGCTGACCAATGGCAAGCCAACGCGCCGGTCAGGCTCAATGATGGGGGCAGGTTGCGAGTCGACGTTCTGGTGGCCGGGGCGCGGAAAGTGGTTGAAGTCGACGGGGCTGCCTACCATCGGGACAAAGCCGCAGATCGCAGGCGCGATCAGCGCCTGCGGCAATCCGGCTATGACGTGCTCCGGCTTGATGCGGTGATGGTCATGTATGACAAGGCCAGGACCATTAGGTTGTTGCAGGATTTCCTGTTCCCCGACCGCCCACCCGGCCCCGCGCCGGGCCAGAAAGGCGGGCCGCCGCTACCCAAAGCTCCCTGGTGGCAGCGCCACACGCACCTTGAACCGGTTGAGCGTCTGGACCAATCCCAGCGACGCCGCCCGCGCCGCCGCCGCTGACAGTCGCATCCGGGCCAATCGATCCCCCAACTCTGCTCCTCCAGGTCGACCAACAGTGGGCTTGACGCGGGCTTATACTGGGGCCGTTGACCGGGAAAGGAGCGCTCAACCAATGGCAGTCCTGCGTCCGATGTTGCTGTCCAAAATCCACCGCGCCACTGTGACCGCGGCGGACTTAGACTATGTCGGCTCGATCAGCCTCGACGATGAGCTGCTCCAGGCTGTTGACCTGTTTGAAGGCCAGCAGGTTGACGTTCTCGACATCACCAACGGTGCCCGCCTGACGACCTACGTGATCAGGGCAGAGGCTGGATCAGGCACGGTAGCAATCAACGGAGCCGCCGCCCACCTGGTTCACACAGGCGACCTGATTATTGTGCTCGGTTACGGCCTGTTGGATGAATCCACGGCCCAGACCCACCTGCCCAAAGTGGCCCATGTCGACACCAACAACCGGATCATTAGACTTGGCCATCATCCAGGCCAGTAAGTAGCCCCGCATGGCCCCGATCCAATCGGGCAACCCCTCCGACTCACGGTTTCTGGGCTGATCAGGCGCCTTCAACCGCGAGTCCGCGGTTTGGCAGCACGAAACCGGACGGCACCTTTCGCCCATGCCCTAGTGGTTCGGCGCCGAGCCCTTGATGCCAAACCCCGGACTCGGTGTTGTGGGGGCTAGTCGAAGAACAGCCGCTCGAATACCTTCCTTGCCCGGCGGGCGGCTCGGGCCCAGTCCTGGGCAATTTGCTGCGAAAGCCCGGACTCGCGGGAAAGGAGGGCGGCGATGCCGGCCAGGTGGCGTTGGTCTGACGGCACGTGGTCGCAAGCCGGGTTGACCCGGCCGGTCCAAAGCGCATTGGCCTGGCGGATAGCCATGGCCTGGCGCCAGGCTGCGGTCAGGACTTCGACATCGGCCAGCTCGATTAGCCCTTCGGCGGCGCAGGCCTCTAAGGCGTCAAGAGTGGCGGTGACCTGCAGCGCAGGATGGCCGTGGGCAAAGCGCAGCTGGTAGAGCTGAGCCACCCATTGGACATCCAACAACCCACCTGGGCCCAGCTTCAAGTGGCGGGCCGGTTCGATCCCCCTGGGCAGGCGCTCGGCTTCAACCCTGGCCTTGACCAGTCTCAACTCGCGTAAATCAGCCGGCGGCAAGCCACCGGCCTGGTAGCGCACGCTGTCCGCCAGGCTCATAAACTCGCCCGCCACGTCATCGTCCCCGGCCAAAAGGCGAGCCCGGAGCAAAGCCTGGCGTTCCCAGGGCTGGGCCCAGCGCTGGTAGTAGTCCCGGTAGGCCTCAACCGACCTGGTCAGCGGGCCAGAGCGGCCTTCTGGCCGCAGGTCGGGATCAACTACCAAGGCCGGTTCGGGTCCCAGGCCACCAAGCAACTCCTTGACCTGCTTGGCCACGGCCACTGCCGCCGCGCTGGCCGCCGCCGGATCCGCTCCGGGCACGGCTTGGTGCACAAACAGCACATCGGCGTCAGAACCAAGGGCCATTTCGCGGCCTCCCAGCGAGCCCATCGCCACAACCGCCACACGCGCCGGCAAATCGCCCAGGTTTTCTGCCACTACCGCCTTGGCCAGACGCAGGGCGCTGACCAAAGCAACCTCGGCCGCATCGGAAGTTGCCTGATAGGCCTCGAGGTCGCTGACCTGGCCAACGACCTGACCGGCGCCAATGCGGCTGAGCTCGCGCCTCCGCAACGCCCTGACTGCCTCGGTCGCCGGGGCGACCTCTTGGTGCCGCTGCAGTACGGCATCGGACTCGACCATCATCTCCGCCAGGGGCCGTGGCGCCAGGTCGGCGTCCTGGCCAAACCAAGCGGCCGCCTCTGGCGACCGAGTCAAAGAATCGGCCACCCATTTCGAGGCCGCCAAGACGTGGCTCAACCGCTCCGCGGCACCGGATTTGTCCCGCAGCAACCGCAAGAACCAGGGTGTCGCGCCCAGGGCCTCAGACAGTTGACGGAAGGACAACAACCCCGAGTCGGGATCAGCCCCTTCGGCTAGCCAGCCCATGATGACCGGTAACAGCTGCCGCATAATCGATGACCGCCGGCTAACACCTTGGGTCAAAGCGGCGATATGCCGCATTGCGCCTTCAGGGTCGCGGTAACCCAAGGCCGTCAAGCGGGCCCGAGCGGCCTCTGGCGCCAATTGGGCCTCGCCGGGGGTTAGCGAGGCGGTCTGTGGCAACAGCGGCCGGTAGTAAAGCTCCTCATGCAGCGACCGGACCTGCAGCCTCGTGGCTTTCCAGACTCCTGCCAGCTCCTGGGAGGTGGCCGGCGACAGCCTGGCAGCCCGGGCCAAGATCCGCTGCTCTACCTCGGACTCGGGCAGGAGGTGGGTGCGGCGCAGGCGGCGCAGCTGTATCCGGTGCTCCAAGGTTCGTTCCAAGCGGTAGCACTCGGCCAGTTGGCTGGCAGCCGACCGCCCAACGTAGCCGCTCTCAGACAGCTGGGCCAGGGCCGTCAGCGTGGTTGGTGAGCGCAGGGCCGGATCGGTTCGCCCGTGAACCAGTTGCAGCATTTGGACGGTGAACTCGACGTCACGCAAACCCCCACGTCCCAGCTTGATTTCGCGGGCCGCCTCGCCAGCCGGCAAATGCTGCTCGACCCGCCGGCGCATGGCTTGGGTGTCTAAGACAAAGTTGTCCCGTCCGGCCGCCTGCCACACCAACGGCCGGGTCATTTCGATGTAGGCACGGCCCAAGGCCGCATCGCCGGCCGCCGGGCGGGCCTTTAGCAGTGCTTGGAACTCCCAGGTCTGAGCCCATTTCTCCAAATAGGCCTGGTGTGAGGCCAGTGTGCGCACCAGCGGGCCGTTCTTGCCCTCAGGCCGCAGGTTGGGATCGACCTGCCAAATGACCGGTTCTTTGGCCGGCGCGGCGCAAGCCCGTTGCAGTGCAATAGCCAATTGGGTGCCGATCTCCATGGCCCTGGCTTCGCTGACATCGCCGCTGGATGGCTCGCAGACGTAGATGACGTCAACGTCGGAAACGTAGTTCAACTCCCGCCCGCCAGTCTTGCCCATGGCGATAACCGACAAGTCGGCCAGCTCGTGGTTTGACACCGCCACCCGGGCTAGGCTCAGCGCCGCCTCGAGCACGCCGGTGGCCAGGTCGGCCAGCGCCCGGCTAACCTCTTCGAAAACCTCGACCGGCCGCGCATGAGCCAGGTCGCCGGCGGCAATGGCCAGCAGTTCGTTGCGGTAGGCCAGCCGCAGCGGCTCGCATTCAGGGCCTGCCGCCACTGGCCGGGCGGAAGCTGGGTCGGCTCCAACCGCTTCCAACAGCCGGGCTCGGATGGCCAATTGGGCTGCGGTTGGTTCGGTTGGGTCGGTCTGCCTTCCATTGGTCGCCTCGGCCGGGTTGGCTAGTGCCGCCTCGGCCTGGTTGACAGGCACCGTTTCGCCCGATGCCGTACCGGCCTTGGGCGCCAAACCGTCGCCTCCGCCTGCGCCCAGGTCACCTGGCCCGGCCGGGGACTCGGCATCGGCCCCAGCGGGCACCCCAGACAGGGCCTCGGGGTGGCGAATCAAGTGCTCACCTAAGGCGACCGACCCTCCAAACAAGGCCAGGCAGCTCAGCCGCCGGTCCGGATCTGCCAGGACTTCGCTTAGCAGCTCAAGGCCTGGCCCGGATTTGGCGCTGGCCAGGCGAACCATGGCCAGCAGGGCGGCGTCGGGATCCGCCAGCGGCGCCAGGTCGCCCGGCTCTAGGCCAATTCCGTAGCCGGCCAGCTCTTCAAACCAGGACTCCGCCCGCGCCGGATCGCCCACCCCGGCCCGGGCCAGGGCAGCCCCGACCGACCGGCGCCGGCCGCCGTGATCAGGAGAACCGTCCATCTGGTATCAGAGGATCGGCATGTAGGTGGACAGTTCGTAATCGGTTATCTGGGCGCGATATTCAGCCCATTCGCGGGCCTTGTTCCGCAGCACAAAGTCGAAAACGTGCTCGCCCAGGATTTCAGCCGCCAACTCTGAATCCTCCATTGTGGCGGCCGCCTCGGCCAATGAGGCCGGTAGCGGTTTGATACCCAGGGCGCGGCGTTCGCCATCGGACAAGGCCCAGACGTCGTCTTCGGCCTCGTCCGGCAGGTCGTAACCCTCTTCGATACCCTTCAGCCCGGCACCCAAGACCGCGGCGAAAGCCAAATAGGGGTTCGCGGCCGAGTCCATGCCCCTGAACTCGACCCGCGCACTTTGCGGTTTGCCGGTTTTGTACATTGGCACCCGCAGCAGGGCAGAGCGGTTGTTATGCCCCCAACAGACGTAGTTGGGCGCCTCCGCCCCGTCACATAGGCGTTTGTAGGAGTTAACAAACTGGTTCGTGATCAGGCATATCTCTGGTGCGTGACGCAGCACACCGGCCATGAACTGGCGCGCCGTACGGGAGAGTTCGTATTCGCCCCCGGCGGCGAAAAAGGCGTTCTTGTCGCCTTCGAAAAGCGAAAAATGGGTGTGCATGCCGCTACCGGGCTGGCCCTCCAGCGGTTTCGGCATGAACGAGGCGTAGGCGCCTTGTTCCAGGGCGGCCTGCTTGACCACTGTGCGGAAGGTCATGATGTTGTCCGCCATGGATAACGCATCGGCATAGCGCAGGTCGATCTCGTTTTGGCCAGGTCCGGCCTCGTGGTGCGAGAACTCGACTGAGATGCCCATTGATTCGAGCATTTCGATGGCGATCCGGCGGAAGTCGTTGACCAACCCGCGTGGCGTGTGGTCGAAATAGCCACCCTGGTCGATCGGTTCTAGCGGTAGGGTGGCCGCACCGTCCCGGGCTTTGAACAGGTAAAACTCGATCTCTGGGTGGGTGTAGAAGGAGAAACCTAGATCGGCTGCCTGCTTGAGTACCCGTTTCAACACCTGGCGCGGGTCGGCCGCGCTGGGGCTGCCGTCTGGCATCAAAATGTCGCAGAACATCCGGGCGGTGCCGCCGCGTTCTTTATGCCAGGGCAGGATCTGGAAGGTGGTTGGATCCGGCACTGCGACCATATCGGCCTCGTAGACTCTGGTGAAACCCTCGATCGAACTGCCGTCAAAGCCGATCCCCTCATCAAAGGCGCTTTCCAGTTCAGCCGGCGCTATCGCCACCGATTTCAGGATGCCAAGTACATCGGTAAACCACAGCCGGATGAAGTGAATGTCGCGCTCCTCCATAGCCCGCAGCACGTTTTCTTGTTGCCGATCCACAGTTGGCCTCCCTGCCTGGGGTGTTCTGGGCCTTTCAATGCTGCCACAACCCGGACTCGCTGTCGCGGCAGGGCCCAGACCTCCCCCTTCTCGCGTCCTCCCCCCTTCTCGCGAGTCCGAGGTTTGGCATGACTTCGACATGCTGTCAAGGCTCGGACTCGCTGAGGCGTGGCAGTTCCGGCAGCCGCAACGAGGCAGTATGGCCGATGGCGGGACTCAGGGATGCTGTCAAAGCCTGGACTCGCTGGAGTGGGTGGTGGTGCGAAAGCCTGGACTCGCGGAAATGGGGGGTGGGGTGGGGTTGCTGATGGGCGGAAACTGCGGGGCGTCTGGCGCATTGAGCCACGGCTCCGGGCTATGGTGCTGGTTGTGGATAACGGCACAAAACCCCCCGAAAACCCGAAAGCAACCCGCACCGAACATGACCTCCTGGGCGAACGCGAAATCCCGGCCGAGGTCTACTGGGGCATTCACACCCTGCGCGCTATTGAGAACTACCCGATCTCTGGCCGCACTATCAACGATTACCCCCTCATGATCAAGGCCATGGCCTGCATCAAGAAGGCGACCGCCGCAGCCAACCGTGACCTGGGTGCACTCGAACCGGATAAGGCCGTAGCCATCATCTCGGCCTGTGACCAGATTCTCAGCGCTCGCGCCATGCGGGACCAGTTCCCAATTGACGTCTACCAGGGCGGCGCCGGCACCTCGGTCAATATGAACGCCAACGAGGTCATCGCCAACCTGGCCCTGGAGATCATGGGCAAACCCAAAGGCGCCTACGACATCATCAGCCCGCTGGACGATGTCAACATGTCACAGTCGACCAACGACGCCTACCCCACGGCCTTCCGCCTGGCCGTTTACACCTATGCCGAGGAGTTGGAGCAGCGCCTAGCCAAGCTGCAACGATCCTTTGAGGCCAAGGGCCAAGAGTTCGCCGATGTCATCAAAATGGGCCGGACACAGCTACAAGACGCCGTGCCCATGACTGCGGGTGCCGAATTCAACGCCTTCGCCACGCTGATTGGCGAAGAGCGCCAATGGCTCATGGGCCTGACCAAACTGCTGCTAGAGGTCAACCTGGGCGCAACGGCCATTGGCACCGGCGTCAACACACCCCAGGGTTACTCTTCCCTGGCGGTGTCTTACTTGGGACGGTTCACCGGCCTGCCATTTGTCGTTTCTGAAAACCTAGTTGAGGCGACCTCGGACACGGGCGCCTATGTTTCGGTTCACGCCGGGCTGAAACGGATCGCCATCAAACTGTCAAAGATCTGCAACGACCTGCGGTTGCTATCCTCCGGGCCCAGGGCCGGCCTAGGCGAAATCAACCTGCCCCAAATGGCGGCCGGGTCGTCGATTATGCCGGCCAAGGTCAACCCGATCATTCCGGAGGTTGTCAACCAAATCGCCTTCAAGGTGATTGGTAACGACACAGTCGTGGCCTTCGCCTCAGAGGCCGGGCAGCTGCAGCTCAACGCCATGGAACCGGTTATGTGCCAGGCCATTTTCGAGTCGATCAAACTGCTCAAAAACGGCTGTGACGTGCTCAGGACCCGCTGTATTGATGGCATCACCTGCAACACCGAGGTCCAATCCGATTACGTCTACGGTTCGATTGGGCTAGTGACTTACCTCAACACGATTCTGGGTCACGCCGAATGTGACCGGATTGGCCAGATTGCCAGGGAAACCGGTCAAACCGTACGCGAAGTGGTGCTCGAGCAGGGCCTGCTGGACGAAGCCACCGTCGACCGGGTCTTTTCTAAGGAGCATTTGCTCTCCGGCCGGCCGGAGACCGATTGGGGCCACGGGAAATAACCCGCCGCTAGGTGAGTGCCCAACGGCGCTCACCTAGCGCCAGCCGGGCCGGCGCTGTTGGGCGTCACGGATCTCGCCCACTAGTTCCTCGAGCACGTCTTCCATGAAAACCACGCCACCATCGATTTGAACCATGTGACAGCCGGCCAACTGCATCGACTCAAGCACCTCTTCGAGTTCATCCGAACCCTCCAAGTGCACCATTGACCGGACCAACCGCGCCTCGATGGGCTGGTCACGTCCGGTCCGCACTGCCGCCACATCCATGATGTGGACATAGCCGACCAAATCAAGGCCCTCGGCCCGGCGCACGGGGAAGCGAGAAAACCCAGTCTGCGCCACTAACGCCTCCACCTCAACAGGGGTCGAAGCCAAGCTCACCGCCACCAGATCGGCATCGGCCACCATCAGCTCACGCGCCTGCTGGGTGGAAAACTCCAGCGTCTCGCGCAGCAGTCCTTGGGAATCCTCCAGCGTGCCCTTGGCCGCCGAATGCTCGACAATCGCCGCCACCTCACCGGCGGTGTAGGTCGAACGAACCTCCGCCTTGGGCGTGACCTTGAATAGCCGCAAGGTGCCATCGGCCACCCAGCGCAGTGAGGCCGTGATCGGAGTCAACACCCAGGCCAGCACCACCAGCACCGGGCCAAGCAGCAGGGCCGCACCTGTTGGTGCCGCCAAAGCTAGGTTTTTCGGCACCATCTCGCCCAGCACGACATGCAGGAAAACCACCAGAACCAACGCCATCACCGCGGCGACGGCATGGGCCGCCGCCACACCCAGGCCCCAGCTGCCAAACCAGCTGACCAAAGCGGTGGCAATAGTTGCCTCGGCCACCGCGCCCAGACCGGTCGAAGCCACTGTCACACCAAGCTGCAAACAGGCCAGCATCGACGGCATATGCCCCAAGGCGTAGATCACCATCCGGGCTGGCCGCGAGCCGGCCTCGGCCAGGGGCGCCATTTGGGAGCGACGCACCGACATCAAAGCGAACTCGGCCCCAACGAAGAAGGCGTTGGCTGCCAGCGCCAGCAGAGCCACCCAGATCATGGCGTCTCCCCTTCGGCAGGTGGCCAAACGCGCAGCCAGGCCACCCTTCGCCCGTCCATGGCTTCGACCCGGATAATGACGCCACCAACAGTGACTTGGTCGCGCGGCGCCGGCACAGTCCCTAGGCGCGCCATCACCAGGCCGCCAATGGTCTGGTAGGCGGCGTCTTCCGGTAGTCCGATGCCGGCCATGGCCTCGAGCTCGTCAGGTCGGGTTTGTCCGGGCAAACGCCACGAGCCATCCGCCAGGCGGCGGAAGGGGCTGCGGGAGGGGTCATGTTCGTCCCGAACCTCGCCAACCAGCTCCTCAACCACGTCTTCTAGGGTGATGACGCCGGCGGTGCCGCCGTATTCGTCAAGCACCACCGCCATCTGGGCGCCAACCGCGCGCAAGCCAACTAGCACATCCCCCAAGGAGGCCGTCTCAGGGACCTGCTCGATTGGGCTCATTAGACCGGTCACAACCGCCCGGGAACGGCGCTCGGGTGGCACCGCCACCGCCTGGCGCAGAGCCACTACGCCAACAATGTTGTCCCTCGAACCGTCGATTACCGGCAGGCGGGAGTGGCCCGATTCGGTCGAAGTGTCGATGACCTGGGCGGCTGTGGCCTCCCGCGGCACAACCACTAACTGGGTCCGGTCGGTCATGGCGTCAACGGCCTGTAAGTCATCCAGCGCCAAGGTGCGCGATAGCCGGTCCGCTAGATCGGGCTCAAGGGTGCCGGCATCGGCCGAATGCCGCACCAAAAAGTCGAGTTCACGCCGCGAACGGGCGGCGTCAATTTGGTCAGCCGGGGTCACCCGCATCAGCCGTAATAGGGCCGTCGAGGTGCCGTGTAAGACGAAAATAACCGGCTTGAACACCACTGTGAAAGCCACCAAGAACGGGGCCGATCGCCGCCCGGTGATATGCGGTTTTGCCAGAGCCAGGTTCTTGGGCACCAGTTCCCCGAACACCATCGACATGACGTTGACCAGCACCAAAGCCAAAGCCGCAGCCAAAGCCGCGGCCGAGGCCCCCGAAGCCCAGCCTGAATCCCGCCACCAGTCGTGGAGCAATCTGGCCAGGGCCGGCTGGGTCAGGTAACCCAAACCGATTGTTGTCAACGTGATACCAACCTGGGCGGCGGACAGATAGAGCGAGGTCCGCCCCAAGGCCTTGCGAAAGGCCCGCTCCCCGCCGCCTGAAGCGCCGGCATCGAGCGTCGCCTCGTCGATTGCCACCAGGGCAAACTCTCCCGCCACAAACATGGCGGTACCGGCCGTCAGTATTAGGCCAGCGGCCACCGCCAGCCATTGGGAAACCATGATGCAGCCAACCCTAGCCGGGCCGTGACAGACTATTGATATGACTGCACCGTTGATTCTGGTGGTGGAGGACGAACCGACCATCGCCCAGGCGATTGGCCGGCGCCTGGCGGCAGAGGGCTATCAGATCGAAACGGTTGGCGACGGGCTCAAAGCGGTTGAGGTTGCCGCCAAAATCCAACCCGACGCCCTGATCCTCGATGTCATGTTGCCTGGGATTGACGGGCTTGAGGTTTGCCGGCGCGTCCAGGCAGTAAGGCCGCTACCGGTTTTGATGCTAACGGCGCGCGACGATGAGACAGACAAGCTGGTTGGCCTGGGCGTGGGGGCCGACGACTACATGACCAAACCGTTTTCAATGCGCGAGCTGGTGGCCCGGCTCAAAGCCCTGCTGCGGCGGGTCGACCGGGCCAAACAACTCGGCGCCGAACCGGCTCCCCCCTCTGAAATCAACCTTGGTGGTATCACCATCAACCGGGCCCGCCGCCGGGTCTCGCAGCATGGCCGCGAGGTCCATATGACCCCAACTGAATTCGAACTGTTGTCCTTCCTGGCAGACCATCCAGATACCGTTCTAAGCCGCGAACAGCTGCTGGAGCATGTTTGGGATTGGGTCGACGCCTCGGCGACCCGCACGGTCGACAGCCACATCAAGGGCCTCAGACGCAAACTCGGCGCGGAAATGTTCCGCACTGTGCACGGGGTGGGTTACGCCTTCGAACCGGACGCAGGCCGGTAAATGCCCTCAGGCCCAAGGGCTTCGCGCCCACTCGACGCCTTTGGCTCGATCAAGCTCAAAATCGCCGTTCTGGTGACAGCGGCGGTCGTGGCCACGGCCGGGATGACCTGGATGGGCCTGCGCAACGACATGGGCCCCTCGCGCACACTGCCACTGGCGATCGGGGCCGGCGTTGTCATCACCCAGATCCTGGCTCACGGTATGACCCGACCGCTGCGCGAGATGACCGAGGCCGTCCAGTCCATGGCCAAAGGCGAATATTCGGCCCGGGTCACGGCCACCTCGCGGGATGAGGTCGGTGAACTGGCCCGCGCTTTCAACACCATGGCCCAGGATCTGGCCCAGGCTGACCAGCTGCGGCGGGAGATGATCGCCAATGTCTCCCATGAGCTGCGCACGCCGGTGGCGGCCCTGCAAGCCGAATTGGAGAACATGGTCGACGGCGTCACCACGCCTGACCCGGAGACCTTGGAGTTGCTCCTAGCCCAAACCAGGCGCCTATCTGGCCTGGTGACCGACATCTTGGACTTGTCCCGGCTGGAGGCCGATGTCACCGAGCTGCGTCTGAGAGAGACCCCGGTGGCGGATTTCTTGGCCGATGCCGTCGCCTCAGGCAGGCTGGTAGCCAGCGGTTTGGGTAAGTCGGTTGGGTTTGTTATGGACGTCAAACCGAAAGACTTGAGCTTTTGGGTTGACCTTGACCGTTTACACCAGGTCACGGCCAATTTGTTGTCAAATGCGATTCGGCACTCGCCGGCCGGCGGGGTGATCACACTCAAGGGCACAACCTCTGGTCGCTGGATCCAGCTCGACGTCAAGGATCAAGGCCCCGGCATCCCGCTGGATGAACGACAACTGGTTTTCGAACGCTTTGCCCGCGGTCAGGGCGCCAGTGCCAGCCGGGCCACCGGCGGCACCGGCCTGGGCCTGGCCATCGCCCAATGGGCCGTGCGTTTGCACGGTGGCAGTATTGATGTGGTCGATTCGACCGGCGGCTGCCACATCCGGGTGCGCCTGCCCAAACTGACCCCGCCCCGCAGCAAATAGCCCCCCCCAACTCACCGACTCCAGGGTTTGGCACCACGCTTTTTCCGCGAGTCCAGGGTTTGGCATCACCCTTTTCCGCGAGTTCGGGGTTTGGCATCAAGCCGCCAGTTCGAGCCTCAGCATCGGGCCGGCATCGTCCAAGTGCTCCCGCCTCGAATCCGCGGCATTTTCGATGATTTCCACGCTCATGGCGGTCTGGAAGTCATAGAGAGCTTCCTGAACGCCCGCCGCGGCGGCACGCCGCGCCTCCCCCATGGAGAAGTAGACCTTTGTCAGATCCATTACCAAGTACGTCTGTCCGCTTTTGTCATCGACCTGCTTCCAGCCACCTACCCACACGTTCTCGTCGTCAAGTTCATGGCGGTGTTCGGTGGCGAAGTCGACCACCAATTGAGTTACTTGATCGTGATTCAGGCCATCGATCCGAGCTTGCCGTTCATAGCCTGGCATTGACACGGCGAAACCCGCCGTCGCAGACCTGGAATCAAGCGGCCGATGAGTAAACCCGCCCGTCTGGTCCAAATGCGCCAGAACCTGCGGCGTTGTTTCGGCTTGCCAGCCCTGCCCGCCCGCGGTCTCCAGCGCAAAACCGCAAAGGGCCTGCCGCTCTACATCCCACCTTTGGCTATCACGATCAGCCCGGGCGTTTAGCGCCGCCACACGCTGATCAAACTCGGGTTTCGACGCCGGCTGGCTGACTGAAGCGTCAAGCGTCGCAATCAGCACCACGGTGGCCACCGTGGCCAGCCCAACGGCCAGTGGGGGCCAAAGTTTTGGTCCAGCGCTCATCGGACAATCATCCCCGATTCCCAAAGCTCCCTCTTACCGAGTCCGGGGCTCGGCAGCGCCGACTCGTGCCAGACCCTTACCTCGCTGCGGGCGTGAGGTCATGCCAAAGCTCGGACTCGCGTGCGGGGCGTGCCAGACCCATACCTCGCTGCGGGCGTGAGGTCATGCCAAAGCTCGGACTCGCGGTTGGGGTGGGTGGATTGGGGTTGGGGGTGGGGGATTGCCCGATGACGGACATCCGGTCACGTTTCGATAACACCGCTTGACGCGCCCCCGGGTGGCGGTACTAGCCTGTAACATTGCGCAATAGCCGAAAGGCTTCCCGAATAGTCGAAAGGCGGCGAAGGTGCCGAACCAGCGCAAGAGGTCTTCTTCCTCGGTCGAACGGGCCTTTGAGTTCCTCGACCTAGTGGCCGCAGCCGGTACTGACGGCGTCAAACTATCCGACCTGGCCCGGGCCAGCGCCTTGCCGGTTTCGACTTGCCACCGCTACATCACCACCTTGCTCGACCTCGGCGCCCTGTCGCGCGATCCTTCCGGCCGGTTGTTCCTAGGGGTGCGGCTGGTGACATTGGCGGGGGCCGCCTTGGAAGGCAACTCGCTTAGATCCGTGGCCCGCGACTACCTTGAACAACTCTCTAAGGTCTCGGGCGAGACGGTCCACCTGGGCATGCACACTGACCAAGGCGTTGTCTACATCGACAAGATCGACTCGGCCAAAGCCGTACGCCTGGTCAGCCGGGTTGGCTCGGTCGTACCGCACTATTGCACCGCCATGGGTAAGGCCATTTTGGCGGCTCTGCCCCCCGCCAAGCGCGAACCGTTCCTGGCCGCAGCCTCCATCAAGCGCACCCCCAAGACGCTGACTGGAGCCAAGCTGGCAACCGAACTTGAGGCCGTCGCCAGGCGACGCTGGGCTATTGACGAGCAGGAACTTGAAGACGGCGTGCGCTGCATTGGCGCCGCCATTACCACTAAGACTGGCGAGCTGCTGGGGGCCGTCTCGGTCTCCGGCCCGGCCGGGCGCTTTACCCGGCAGCTTTGCACCGAACTGGGCCCATCGGTTCTGGCTGCCGCCGACCAAATTGGCCAGCAATCGACCTGGCATAACCCGATCCAATGACACCAAGACACTAGGGAGTCTGCCATCATGACCACCGCTTCAATTCAGGTCCAGAACCCGGCCACCGGCAAGGTGATTGGCCAGGTCCCCGAGTCCTCGGTGGCTGATGTGGCCACCGTGGTGGCCCAAGGCATGAAGGGCCAAGCGGCCATGGCTGCCACTCCTGCCCACCGCCGCCAAGCCATGTTGCTAAGACTGGCGGACCTGATGGAAGCTGACCTAGAAGGCCTGGCCCGGCTCGACGCTGAGGAGAACGGCAAGCCTATTCAGCAGACCCGCGGCGAGGTCGAAGCAGCAATTCGCATCTTCCGCGGTTACGCCGGTGAGGCCACGCGCATCCTGGGGCGCCAATTCCCCATGGACGCCGTGCCCGGCATGGAAAACCACTTCGCCGTCACCATCCGCCAACCGCTGGGACTGGTGGCAGCCCTGATCCCATTCAACTACCCGGTTGAGCTCTACTCCCACAAAGCCGCCGCAGCCCTAGCCGCCGGTAACGCCGTCATCACTAAGCCGCCCACCCGCTGCCCACTGACCTTGTTCAAGATCCACGAGTACTACGCCCAGGCCGGCTTCCCCGAATACGCCCATCAGGTCATCATCGGCAACCGCACGGTTGTGGCGGCCATTGCCGACCATCCGGACATCGCTGCGGTCACCTTGACCGGGGGCACCGCTGCCGGTCGCAACGTGGCTGAACGCTGTGCCCGCCGCTTCGCCAAGGCCTTCCTTGAGCTTGGCGGTAACGATCCGCTAATTGTCATGGACGATGCCGATCTGGACCGGGCCGTCGACGCGATCGTTTTTGGGCGGCTGGCTAGGGGCAACGGTCAAATCTGCTGTGCTGTCAAACGCATTTATGTCACCGCCGGGGCTTACGACGCTCTGGCCAACCGACTAGTAGCCAAGACCAGTCAACTGGTAGTCGGTGACCAGCTAGACGAGGCCACCGACGTAGGCCCCCTGATCGCCGAAGCCGACGCAACCGAGGTTGAAAGCGCCATCGGGCAACTGGTGGCTGAAGGCGCCAAACTGGTGGCCGGCGGGGCGCGCCAAGGCGCCTTTGTCACTCCGGCCGTGCTGGTGGACGTGCCACCGGCCTCGCCAACTATGGCTGAGGAAGTTTTTGGGCCGGTCGCCCCTCTGGTCAAGGTGGACAGCCTGGAACAGGCCATCGACCTGGCCAACGACTCGCCCTACGGGCTGCAGGCGGCCATTTTCACCCAAGACATCAACCGGGCTCTCAAGGCCGCCACCCGGCTAAAGGCCGGCTCGGTCATGATCAACGGCACCACGGCGCTGCGGGCCGAGAACCTGCCCTTTGGCGGGCCCGGCGAGACCGGCGGCTACCGCGAAGGTCTGCATGACACGGTGCTCGACTTCACTCAGCAAAAGACCATTGTGGCCATTGGAGCCTTGGCGTGAGTTTGGCTTTGCGCAATGTGCGCAAGTCTTTCGGCAGCGCCGAGGTGCTGCACGGAGTCAGCCTGCAGGCCGAATACGGGCAGGTGGTGGCGATTGTTGGCGCCAATGGGGCGGGCAAATCGACCCTGATAAAGGTGCTGGCCGGTGCCCACCCGATGGACTCGGGCGAAATGGAGCTTGATGGCCAGCCAATAATGCTAAAGAGCCCACGAGACGCTATTGACCTTGGCATCCACACGGTCTACCAAGAGCTGTCGGTGGTGCCAGGCCTCTCCGTGACCGAGAACCTGCTGATGGGAGATTTGCCGAAGCGGCGCGGTCTAATCAGCTGGCGCCGGGCCCACAAGCGGGCGACGGAACTGCTGCGGCGGGCCAACTTCACCGGCGTCAAGGTCCGGGCCAAGACCGGCGATCTGTCGGTGGCCAAACAACAGATGGTCGAAATTGCCAAGGCCCTGGTGTCCCATCCGAAGATTCTGGTGCTGGACGAACCTTCAGCCGTACTGGCCGGGTCCGACTTGGATTCGCTGTTCTCCTTGATCAACCAGCTGCGCCAAGCTGGCACTTTGGTCATCTACATTTCCCACCGACTCCAGGAGGTCCTCAACCTGGCGGACAGAGTGGTTGTGATGAAGGACGGCAGTTTCATCGCCGACACCCCATCGAGCCGAACCAACGAGGACGAAATCATTGCCCTGATGGCTGGGCGGAAGATTGACCAGGTTTATCCTGACCGCCGCACCAGATTTGGGCCACCGGTCCTGACGGTGGATTCGCTTAGCCGGGCCGGCAACTTCGAGGACATCAGCCTCCAGCTGCGCCAAGGCGAAGTCCTGTCGGTTTTTGGCCTGGTTGGTTCGGGCCGCAGTGAGCTGGTCGAGACCATCTTTGGGGCTCGGCGGCCAACTAGCGGCACAGTTCAGCTCGAAGGTGCTGTGCGCCGCTTCAAGAAGCCGGCCCAGGCCATGAAAGCTGGCCTGGCCCTGGTGACGGAAGACCGCAAACGCAGCGGACTGATTTTGGGACTGAGCGTGGCGGAAAACATTTGCCTGGCCACTATGCGGGGCCTGTTTTTGAATATGACCAAACGCCGGGCCGACGTACAAGAAATGACGCAGAGCCTGTCAATCCAACCAGCCAATTGCGCCAAACGGGAAGCAGGGCAATTATCAGGCGGCAACCAGCAGAAGGTTGTGCTGGCCAAGTGGCTGCTGACAAATCCAGACATTTTGGTCCTGGACGAACCAACCCGGGGGGTGGATATGGCCACCCGGGTGCAGATTTACTCGATGATTGACGAACTGGCGCATAAAGGCTTGTCGGTGCTGATGGTCTCCTCCGATTTAACCGAAGCGATTGGCGCAGCGGACCGGGTTTTGGTCATGCGTGAGGGGCGCCTGGTGGGCGAGCTCAAGGCCGCCAACACCACCGAAGACGAAGTCCTGGCCTATTCGATTGGAGTTGGCAAATGAGTCGCCTGTCAATGCCTGAAATCGCCTTCAACCGCGGCCGGCTGCTGGTCAACGGGCGCAACGTGACCATGGTGGCCCTGCTATGTGTGGTCATGTTGGCGTTGGCCATAGCGGCGCATCCGTTGACCAATGGGGTCTTCTACAAGGCCAGCAATCTGACCAACATCATGAAGCAGTGGCCTTCCCAGGGCTACGGTCTGATCGCCATTGGCATGTTGTTTGTCATCCTGACCGGTGGCATCGACCTGTCGGTTGGCTCGGTCTTAAGCTTCTCTGGCACCGTGGCCGCCCTTTTGTCCCTGGACTTTGGGCTGCCGGTGTGGCTTTGCATGTCGGTCGGGATTGCCAGCGGCGTGGTCTTGGGTGCCATCAACGGGTTCCTGGTGGCCCGGTTTGATTTGGCGCCCTTCGTGGTGACACTGGCCACAATGACCACCATCCGTGGGCTTTGCCAGGTTTTGTCCGATGTCGCAGTTAGGCCAACCGATCCGGCTTTCCCAGGCGTGACCAAGTTCAATCTATTTGGCATCTTTCCCAGCGGCATGTTGGTTTTGGTCGCCTTCGTGGTGGTGGCCACTGTTTTCTTGAACCGCACTCCGCTGGGTCGCAGCACCATTGCCATTGGCGGCAACCGCGAGACCGTCCGCCTGGCCGGCATTTCGGTCAACCGCGGCATCATGACGGCCTATATGATCTCCGGCTTGTGTGCCGGCGTAGCCGGAGTCGTTTTCGCTTCCCGATCCGGCCAAATCCAACCCAGTGGCGCTGGTCTGGCTTTCGAGCTGGACGCCATTGCCGCCTGCGTCATTGGCGGGGCCAGCCTGATGGGCGGCAAAGGCAACATCCGAGGCATGATGGCGGGCATGGTGGTGTTGATTCTGATGAACAACATCCTCTCGCTTCGCTCCGTCCAGTCCTTTTATCAGCAAGTCCTCAAAGGCTTGATCATCATTCTGGTGATCCTGATCCAGTCTCGCTCCCGCCAACGGGAGTGAGAAACCACCGCGTGGTGACCACCAAAACACCGCTCACAAACACAAATGAAAACAAGCACTCAGAACCATAAGGAGAATGCGATGCGCATCAAGAAACTACTAACCATTGGCGCCGCGGGCCTGATGGCCTTGGGCCTATCTGCCACCTTGGCTGCTTGCGGCGGCGACGACACCCCGGCCGAAAAGAAGGCAGACGGCGGCGATGCCAAAACCATCTGCATGATCAACCTGTCGCTGGGAGGCGACTACTTTGCCGGTATGGACACCGCCGTGGGAGATAGGGCTAAGGAACTCGGCTGGGAAGTGCAGTCATACAACGCTGATGGCGATGCTGACAAAGTCCTGACCGACACTCAAACCTGCCTGGCCACTGGCCCTGATGGCATTGTCTTCTCCGGCGCCTGGGTTAATGACTACCCGCAGGCCCTGGCCGATATTGACGACGCCGGCGTCCCGGTAGTACTGGTGGACCGGTTGACCACCACTGAGGTCTTCACTGCTTGGGTTGGCCCAGAGAACGAACGTATGGGCACCGAGGTTGGCAACTACTTGGCTGAGCAGCTGGGCGGTGGCGGCACGGCCGTCATCATCCGCGGTGGCCCGGACGACAACACCATTGGCATTGCCCGTACCACCGGCGCCAAGGCTGCTTTCGATGCCGCTGGCATCACAATCGAAGTTGCCTCCGACTTTGGCAACTGGAACGCTGACGACGGCAAGACCTCAATGGAAAACATGATCGCCAAGCTCGACGGAAAGATCGACGTGGTCTTCTGTGAGAACGACGATATGTGCCTGGGCGCTATGGCGGCCGCTAGCGATGCCGGCCTGGACAACATCATCATTGGTGGCATTGACGGTTCAGAAAAGGCCAAAGCGGAGATCGCCAAAGATGGCTCGAAGTACCTGGCGACCGGCTTCAACGATCCTTTCGTAATTGGCAAGAAGGGTGTTGACGTCCTGGCGGACATTTTCAATGGCGTCAACGTTGAGAAGATGCAAGGCATCGAATCACCCCTTATCACTGCCGCCAACGTCAACGACTACCTCTGAGACATCTGGCAGCTGCCGTGATAACTGAGGCTTTTGTCGAACTTAGCCGCCAGCACCGGATCATCCCGGTGGCGGTAGTCGACAATGCCGCTCGCGCTCCAGACCTGGGCCGGGCCCTCATAGCCGGGGGTCTGCCCCTAATTGAAGTGACTCTGAGAACGCCGGCCGGTCTGGCCGCCATCGCCGCCTTGGCGGCTGCTGGTGGCCCGGCCGGTGGGCCACCGCTAGTGGTTGGTGCGGGCACGGTCCTGAACGCCAATCAGGTCGATGCGGCCGTGGCGGCCGGCGCTAGTTTCGTCGTCTCGCCCGGCTACAGCCCCTCCGTGGTGGCGCGCTGCCTTGAGCTAGGAGTCAGCGCGCTACCCGGCGTGGCCACAGCCAGTGAGATGATGGCGGCCCTGGAACAAGGGGTCGGGCTGGTCAAGTTCTTCCCGGCCGCTCAGCTGGGTGGACCGGCCGGTTTGGCCGCATTTTGCTCGGTTTTTGCCGAACTGAACTTTGTGCCTACCGGTGGGGTGGGACCAGGTAACTTATCCGACTATTTGGCGTTGGCGCCGGTGGCGGCCGTGGGAGGCAGCTGGATGGTGCCTCGCGCCCTCGTGGCCGATGGCGATTTTGCCCAAGTAGAAGAGCTGGTCAGTCAGGCCGTCTCGCTGGCCGCGAGGCGGCCGCCCAAATAACTACTACCGGAGCCGGCGGTGGCCGGTTCGAAAAACTGAAGGTGATGTCATTGACGCTCGATTTGCGCCCTAGGAACACATGTGAGTTCGATGTGGTGGCTCTGGGCGAAGTCATGTTGCGCCTGGACCCGGGGGCCAACCGGATCCGCCGAGCGCGTCAGTTTACGGTCTGGGAAGGCGGCGGCGAATACAACGTCGCGCGCGGCTTGTCCGCGGTCTTTGGCCTGCGTGCCGCCGTCCTGACCGGCCTGCCCTCCACCGAGGTGGGCCACCTGGCCGAGGGGTTGATCCGCGCCTCCGGCGTCAGTACTGAACTTGTCCACTGGAGCCCCTATGACGGAGTTGGCGAAACTGGCCGGCTGGGCCTGAACTTCACCGAGCGCGGCTTTTCGGTGCGCCCGGCCCTGGGGGTCTCCGACAGGGCTCATTCTGCAGCCTCGGCGTTGACCAGCCAAGACTTCGACCTCGAAGACCTTTTTGGCCGGCGCGGGGTGCGTTGGTTGCACACCGGCGGCATATTTGCCGCGCTCTCCCCCAGCGCGGCCGCCCTAGCCGAGACGGCCATGGCCGCGGCCAGTCGCAACGGCACGGTCGTGTCCTATGACCTCAACTACCGCGAATCGCTCTGGCGCCGGCTGGGTGGGCAGGCTGCCGCCCAGGCGGTCAACCAGCGCTTGGCGCCGTTTGTTGACGTCATGTTGGGCAATGAGGAGGACTTCACCGCCGCCCTTGGAATTGCCGCCGATGGCGTTGCCCCAGACCTGGGCGATCTGCCAGTTCCGGCTTTCAAGGCCCTGATTGAAAAGGCTGCGGCGGCCTTTCCCAACCTCAAGCTAGTCGCCACCACTTTGCGCCGGGTGATCAGTGCTTCGGTCAACGATTGGGGGGCTGTCGCCTGGGGTCGCGACCCAGATGGCTCGGGGCAATTCGCCGAGGCCACACCGTATTCAGCCCTGGAGATCCTCGACCGGGTTGGCGGAGGCGATTCCTTTGCCACCGGCTTGATCAACGGCCTAATGGAGGGACTGGATTTACCCGCCGCGGTCCAGCTTGGCCTGGCTAACGGAGCTTTGGCTATGACCACACCTGGCGACACTTCCCAGGCCGACGCAGCCCAAGTCCGCCACTTGGCCGGGGGCGGCAGCGCCCGGGTTGTCCGCTAGCCACCAGCCGCCCGGCCACCCAACTCTCCAGCCACCCAGCTCTCCAGCCGCCGCCCGCTCCCCCCTTTTCCGCGAGTCCAGGGTTTGGCACCATGCCCCTTTTCCGCGAGTCCAGGGTTTGGCAGCATGATTCAGGCTCGCGGGGCACTGCGTTGTCATGCAGGACCTCGGACTCGCGGAATTTGGGGTGGTGTCAAAGCTCGGACTCGCGTGTTGGGGCTGGTCAGAACCCACTTTCCGCGAATCCAGGCTTTGGCAGCATGATTCAGGCTCGCGGGGCACTGCGTTGTCATGCAGAACCTCGGACTCGCGGAATTTGGGGTGGTGTCAAAGCTCGGACTCGCGGAATTTGGGGGCGTGCTAGGGTCACAAGGTGCTTGAATTCGCGCGGCTGACCAAGCGCTTTGGGACTCTCACAGCGGTCGATGACCTGAGCTTTCAAGCTCGGCCCGGACGGGTGACCGGCTTTCTGGGACCAAACGGCGCCGGTAAGACAACGTCCCTTCGCTGCGCCTTGGGTCTGGTCAAACCAAACGCCGGACAGGTCAGGTTCGACGGCCGGGCCTACCGGCAAATCCCAAAACCGGCTGCTCACATTGGCGTGACGCTGGAGGCTTCAGCTTTCCATCCGGGCCGTTCCGGCCTGAACCACCTGCTGTCCTTGGCCCCGGGTATTGGTGCGGGCCGCCAGCGCTGCCTGCAGGCCCTCGAGCAAGTTGGGCTGTCCGAGCAGGCCAACAAGCGGGTGGGCGAATTCTCGACTGGAATGCGCGGTCGCCTGGCCCTAGCCGGCGCCTTGCTGGGTGACCCCCAAGTCTTGTTACTTGATGAGCCGACCAACGGCCTAGACCCGGAGGGCATCGCCTGGATCCGCACACTGTTGCGGACCCTAGCCGGCCAGGGCCGAACGGTGTTGGTCTCCTCCCACCTGCTGAGCGAGGTTGAACAAACCGTCGATGACGTGGTCATCATTGCCAAGGGTCGCCTGGTTCACGCCTCGTCGCTGGAGGCTATGCGCACCTTGGCCACACCCCGCACCAAAGTGGTGGCAACCGACCCAGGCGCTTTTGGCGCCCTAACTGCCCGTATGGGCTGGCAGGCGGCTGCCGACCCAGCCGGGGTCGTCATAGTCGAGGGACCCGACGCCGCCACCGTTGGCCACGCCGCCTTCGAGGCCCGGGTCGAGCTGCATCAGCTGGTGCCACTGCAAGAGGGCCTGGAACAACTGTTTTTTGCGATGACCGAGGGGCCGCGATCATGACCGCGGCGATTAGGTCGGAGTACCGCAAGTTCTTTTCCACCCGGCTGTGGTGGATTCTATTGGTTTGCATGGCCGGGTACATGGCCCTGATGACCTTGCTGATGGTGGGCATGCTGCACTTCGCGACCGACGAAGACAGCCGGCAGCTCGCCGGTGTCATTGACCTGGGGCAGTTAGCCTATTCGATGGTCAACGCGCTGGGTTATGTCTTCCCGGTGCTGGTGGGAGCGCTGGCCATTACCCAAGAGTTCAGGCACCAGACCGTCACGCCAACCTTTCTGGTCGAACCGCGCCGCGGCCTGGTGATGGCGGCCAAACTGGTGGCGGCCATTCCAATGGGCTTTGCCTTTGCGTTGGCCAGCGTGCTGACCGTGGCGATATGCGGCAGTGGCTTTCTGGCCATCATCGGCGAACCGACCGGGCTGGGGCAAGCTTCGACCTGGGCGCTGATCGGTCGCACCCTACTGGCGATGACGCTGTGGGCCTTGGTCGGGGTTGGGGTTGGCACTCTGATCCCGAACCAAGTGGTCGTCATCGTGGTGGTGCTGGCGGTCTCCCAGATGGTCGAACCGATGCTGCGCATGCTGCCAATCCTGACCGGGAGGTCAATGCCTGTCCTGGACTTCCTGCCATCTGCCTCAGGGGACGCCATTATTGGCCAGTCCTTCTATTCATTGATGGCGGGCGGAGGCTCGATGGGCTCCTTGCTCCCCGCCTGGGCGGGCGTCTTGGCGCTGATCGCTTGGGGTCTGATACCGGCCGGCATCGGACTGTTTACGTCGCTACGGCGAGATATCACCTGACGCGCCCAGGAAACCTCCAAGCCCCACCGCCTGAATGGACCCGGCTCCTTTTGAGCCAGCCCATTCAACCTCGCTCGGGCGCTGCAATCCTCAACCTGCGGCCTCGTCAACAGCTGGTCGCTCGGTCTGAATGGACCCGGCTCCTTTGGAGCCAGCCCATTCAACCTCGCTCGGGCGCTGTAGGATCGAACGGTGGCAAAGCTGCCCACTGGCTTGCCTGGCGGTCTAGCCGTCACGGCAGGTATCTGCCCATCTACTGGTTCGGACGGAGAGGTCCACTGAAGTGACAACGACTGAGCACTCACCCATAGGCCCCAAGGCTCTAGGAGCCAACGCTTGGCTGGTCGACGAACTGCACCAAAAGTATTTGACTGATAAGTCATCGGTTGACCCGGCCTGGTGGGACTTCTTTGAGGACTACCAGCCCTCGTCAAGCCGCACCCCCAAGGCTCCGGCCGCGCCCTCGGCCGCAGCGGCCACGATTGCACCCGAACAGGCCGCCGGCCCGGTGCCAATCGCTAGGCCGGAACCAGTCCCCCGCGACCATCTGGTCCGCAAGCCAAAGCCAGTTGACCTGGCGGTCGATGTCACTCCCGAGGCCGCCGCCGTCACCGCGATTGCGCGCTACGCCTCATCCGAACCCGAAGCCCTGACCGAAAGCGGTGAGGCCACCGAAGACGAGTCCGTCATCCTCAAGGGCCCGGCCATGCGCACGGCGGTCAACATGGCCGCCTCGCTGGGCGTGCCCACAGCCACCTCGATTCGTGAAGTGCCGGTCAAGGTGCTGATCGAAAACAGGATGCTGATCAACAACCAGCTGGCCCGCGACCGCGGCGGGCGGGTTTCCTTCACCCACTTGATCGCCTACGCCATGGCTGAGGCGCTGAGGGAAAGCCCCGACATGAACGTGGCTTATGCCGACGAAAAGGGCAAACCGACCCTGCTGCGTCGCAAGCATGTTGGCCTGGGTTTGGCCATTGACCTGACCAAGCCGGATGGCACCAGGCAGCTGTTTGTGCCATCGATCAAGAAGGCTGACACGCTGACCTTCGCCGAATTCTGGGCGGCCTATGAGGACATTGTGCGCCGGGCTCGGGCCGGCAAGCTGACGGTCGACGACCTTTCCGGTGTGACCTGCTCGCTGACCAACCCTGGTGGCATTGGCACCAGCGCCTCAGTGCCGCGGCTGATGCCCGGACAGAGTGTCATTGTTGGCGTGGGCGCCATGACCTATCCGGCGGCTTTCCAGGGCGCCAACGACGAAACCCTGTCTGATTGGGGCGTCTCGAAGCTGCTGACTCTGACCTCGACCTATGACCATCGGGTTATCCAAGGGGCCCAGTCCGGTGAATTCTTGCGCCGCATGGAGGCCAAGCTGTTAGGCCAGGACGGCTTCTACGAGCGGGTCCTGGCTTCGCTGCGCATTCCCTATGAGCCATTCCGCTGGGAACGGGATCTCAGGGCGCCAATGGAGGCCAAGACCAACGCCGTGGCCCGCTTGATCCACTCCTACCGGGTGCGCGGACACATGATGGCGGATATCGACCCACTGGCCTATCGCCAACGCGGTCATGAAGACTTGATGCTGACCAACTACGGGCTGTCAATCTGGGACATGGACCGGGTCTTCCCAACCGGCGGCTTCTCTGAGAAATCAGAGATGACCCTGCGGGAAATCGTCACCCGGGCGCGTGACACTTACTGCCGCAAGATCGGCGTCGAGTACATGCATCTCGATGATCCTGACCAGCGCGCCTGGCTATCCAAGCGCCTTGAGCGCCCGGCCGAACCAATGGAACCGGAAGACCAAGAGCGCACCTTGCGCAAGCTCAACCAAGCCGAAGCCTTTGAGACGTTCTTGCAGACCAAGTACATTGGCGCCAAGCGCTTCTCGCTAGAGGGTTCGGAGTCAGTCATCCCGACAATTGACGCCATGATCAGCCGCTACGCCGACCACGGGGCGCATGAAGTGGTCATCGGCATGGCCCACCGCGGCCGGCTCAACGTTCTGACCAATGTGGCCGGCAAGTCCTACGCCCAGGTCTTCTCAGAGTTCGAAGACGACCAAGACGCCATTACGGTTGAGGGCTCAGGCGACGTCAAGTATCACCTAGGTACTGAGGGAACCTGCACCGCGCCATCGGGCGCCCAAATCAGTGTCTACATGGCTGCCAACCCGTCCCACCTCGAAGCTGCGGACGGCGTTGTTGCGGGTATCGCCCGGGCCAAGCAAGACCGGCTTAACCTGGGCGCAGGCGCCCCGCAGGCGGTCGTGCCCGTGGCCATTCATGGTGATGCGGCCTTCGCCGGCCAGGGCGTTGTCATGGAAACCCTCAACCTGGGCAAACTGCGTGGCTACCGCACCGGCGGCACCATTCACATCATCATCAACAACCAGGTCGGTTTCACGGCCGGCACCGTTGATTCGCGTTCGACCTACTACTGCACCGATATGGCCAAGGGCTTTGACGTGCCGATCTTCCACATCAACGGCGACGACCCGGAGGCTTGTATCCAAGCCACCTTGCTGGCGGCCGATTTCCGCGATCACTTCCAGTCCGATGTGATTGTTGACCTGATTTCCTATCGCCGCCGCGGCCACAACGAGGGCGACGACCCCTCGATGACCCAGCCGGTGATGTACCAGTTCATCGACCAGAAGCGGTCAGTGCGCAAGCTCTACACCGAGGCCCTGATTGGCCGCGGCGACTTGTCAATGGAACAGGCCGAGGAATCGCTCAAGTTCTTCCAGTCTGAGCTGGACCGGGCCTTGACCGAAACGCGCGACGCGCTGACGGCGGCCAAAGAGGGCAACAAGGAAGCCGCCAAGGGCCTGTCGCACGGCCTCGAAGTGCCGGTCTCGCAGCGCGAGGAGGCCGGAGTGCTATCCGGCTGGAAGACGGCCATCAGCCCGGCTGTGATCGAGCGGGTGGGCCAGGTCTTTGTCAACCCGCCGGCTGGATTCACCGTCCACCCCAAGTTGGAGTCGCTGCTCCAGAAACGCGCCCAAATGGCCAAAGAAGGCGGGATCGACTGGGGTATGGCGGAAATGCTGGCCTACGGCTCGCTGATGCTAGAGGATATTCCGGTCCGCCTGACCGGCCAGGACTCACGCCGCGGCACCTTTGCCCACCGCCATGTCACCTTCCACGACAAGGTCAACGGCTCGGAGTGGACCCCGCTGTGGTTCCTTTCTGACCATCAGGCCAAGATCTTTGTCTACGATTCGGCCCTGTCGGAGTACTCGATCAGCGCCTTCGAATACGGCTACTCGGTTGAGCGGCCGGACGCGTTGGTGATGTGGGAGGCGCAATTTGGTGACTTCTTCAATGGCGCCCAAACGGTGGCGGACGAGTTCGTCTCCAGCGCCGAACAGAAGTGGCAGCAGCGCTCCTCTGTCGTGTTCTTGCTGCCGCACGGCTACGAGGGTCAGGGCCCGGACCACTCTTCGGCCCGGATCGAGCGCTGGCTACAGCTCTGCGCCGAAGACAACATGCGGATCGCCCAGCCCACGTTGCCGGCCAACTACGCGCATCTGCTGCGTTTGCAGGCCTACAACCGGCCGCGCAAGCCGTTGATCGTCTTCACACCCAAGTCCGGCCTGCGCCGCAAAGAGGCCGTCTCTTCACTGGAGGATTTCACCACTGGCACGTTCCAGCCTGTCATTGTCGACCCCGGTGCCGAAGGCGCCTCCAAGGTTCTGCTTTGCACCGGCCGGATCTACTGGGATCTCAGGGCTCGGCGGGCCAAGCTCGACCAGGCCGAACAAGCCAAGCTTCAGCTGGTCCGCTTCGAGCAGCTCTATCCGCTCGATCCGGAGGTTTTGGCCCAGGTCACGGCCAATTGGGCGGCCGATGCCGACGTCGTTTGGGTTCAAGACGAGCCGGAGAACCAGGGCGCTTGGACCCATTTGATGCGCCAGCTACCGGCCCATCTTGGTGGGCGCCAGCTGCGTGTCGTGGCCCGGCCAGATGCCGCCTCGCCGGCCACCGGTTCACATAACGGGCACGACGTTGAGCAGCGTGAGCTGCTGAACCGCGCCTTCGCCTAGTTTCGACGCAAAAACGCCAGTCCGAGCCTTCGCAGTTTGCTGCTAGGGCTCGGACTGGCGTTTTGTGGGGTTCTTTTTTCGCTGTCCGACGCCGGCTGCCGTAGTTGACCTGGCCGTCACCCGTTCGCTTGGCGGCGGTTCCAGGAGCTGGGGCTACAAGCCGGTTTCAGAGGCTTGTTGGATTTCCCCAAGCACATCGGCCGGCTTGGCGCCGGAGGCAATCTTGCCGATGTTTTGCTGGATCAAGCCCTGTGTTGAACCCCAATCTGGGTTGATCGAGGGGTAGAACTTGGCGTAGGGCAACAGCTCGTTGAATGGAGCGAATTCGGTTTTGGTGGTGCCTTCGGCGCCGGACTTGGTCACCGGCAAGAAACCCTCGGTGTCAACAAACTTGACGTAGTTGTCCTTGGAGTAGAAGAAGTCGAGGAAGGCGCCAACCGCCTTGCCCCTGGCCTCATCGCCGCCGTTCTTGAAGGCCATCAGGTGGTCAGCCACACCCAGTGTCACCTGGTCTGTGATGTTGGTCGGGAATGGCGACACGGAGTAGTTCAGATCCGGGGCTTGGTCAGCGATCATGCCCATGATGGGGGGCAAGCCAACCACCATGCCGCACTTCGACTGCATGAAAACATTGTTGAGCATCGGGGTGCGCTGGGTGGCGCCGGGGTCCGGCTCGGTCAGGCCGCCGTCAATTAGTTTGACCATGAAATCAGCTGCCTCGATGTTCTTCGGGTCGTCGATGGTCAACGTCTCGGCGTCGCCGTAGCTACCGCCATTCGACATGATCCAAATGCCCAGCTCGCCCTGGGCTTCCTCCGAGCCCAGTGGCATGCAATAGCCGTAGATGTCTTTGTCCATGGCGACAATGGCTTTGGCTGCCGATTCCAGTTCCTGCCAGGTGGATGGTGGATTGGCTGGGTCCAGACCGGCTTCGTTGAAGATGTCATCGTTGATGAACAGGGCCCGGGCCGAGGCGATCAGCGGGAAGCCGAACTGCTGGCCGTTCATGGTGGCGTTGGCCACAAACGACTCCTGGAAATCGGCGATGGTTTCAGGCGCGAGAATCTCATCGGCTGAGTAGAGCAACCCGTCCTGGACGTAGTTCGAGAAGGCATCAATGCTCAAGATGTCAGGAGTCTGGTTGCCTTGAACCTTGGTCTTCATGACCTCGTTGATGTTCTCCCATGACTGCATCTCGAGGGTGATGGTGATGTTGTCATGGCTGGCCTCAAAGTCCTTGATGTAGCCCTCCCAAAGTGACTTCGTCACGTCCGAATAGACCGCAGCCACCATGGTCAGCTCGATTTTGTCGCCGCCACCGTTGCCGCTGCCGCTATCGCCACAGGCGCTCAAAGCCAGCGCCCCAATGCAGGCGACCCCGAGCGCTCCTAACCACTTCCTGTTCACTGCGAACTCCTTCGTTCTAGTTTGGTTATTTGTTAGGCAGGCTAACAGATTACTCCTTTCTGCGGACTATTGGCGCCAGCTTGGCGCCAAATGTCACCAAACCGTTACTTACCGCACTGACGCCTACCCACCCCGGCCCCCAACCTCCGCACCCCTCGACTTCACCGAGTCCGAGGTTCTGCACCACCGCGGACCGCCGAGTCCGAGGCTCCGCACCACCGCGGACCACCGAGTTAGAGGTTTCGCACCACTCCGCCATGGGCGGCCAGGGTTGACTTAGAATTGTTATGCCTGTTTACTAATAAGAGTGACCGACGCCCACGCCCCCTTCAGCCACGGCCAGCTTGGTCAGCGGCTTAGGCCCACTACCAAGGCCCAACCAACCGATTCGCGCGTGCACAACCGCGCCTTGGTCCTAACCACCCTGTTCCACAAGGGCCCACTTTCGAGGGCCGATTTGGCCCGAGCTACCGGCCTAACCAGGGTGACCATCTCTGATCTGGTTCAAAAACTGATCGACGCTGGTTTGGTCTCTGACCAGGGGCCAGTCTCATGCGGACGGGTCGGCAAACCGGCCAATATTGTCTCAATGACGCCCAGCGCCGGCTACGTCTTGGCAGTCGATCTCTCGCTCGGATTGACCGCCCGAACAGCGGTCCTCGACCTCTCCGGCCAGTCCGTTTTGCGCCGCGAAGTACCAATTGGCGACACCCGCGGCGCGGCCGATGTCGAGGCCCTCGAACAGGCCATCCGCCAAATGCTGCTCGAGGCTCCCAGCCCGGTAGTTGGCGTTGGCATTGCCACACCTGGCGTTGTCGAAACCAACGGTGTAGTTCGTTCCGCCGCTAACCTTGGCTGGGTTGACCTACCGCTCAAGCAACGTCTCGAAGACCTTATTGACCTGCCAGTTTACGTAGACAACGACGCCAACTTGGCGGCTCGGGCTGAATTCACCTTTGGCGGCGCCAACCCAACCGGCATGATGCTAATCATGGTGGGCCTGGGGCTCGGCGCCGCTTTGCTGCTCGACGGTGTGTTGCTCGAAGGCCCGACCTCTTCGGCCGGCGAGATTGGCCACGTCACGGCGGTCGACAACGGCGAGCCGTGCGCCTGTGGCCGTGCCGGTTGCTTGGAAACTGTGTTTTCGGCCGGTTCGCTGGACCAGATCCAAGGCGATCTAGACAAGTTGGAACAAATTGGCGCAACCACCGGCACGGTCCTGGCCCCAGTTGTCAGCTCCCTCAACCTCAACGAGATTGTGGTGGCCAGCCCAAACCAAGAACTGCCGGACCAGTTGTTGCAGGCCATCGCCGGTTCCATCAAGCAAAGGGTGCTGCCGGCCACCAGCCAAGGCTTCTTGGTTCGACCAGCCCACGGTGGCAGCGAATCGGCTTTGCTGGGCGCCTGCGCCCTGGTCCTTAGCCGCAGGTACGGCATCGCCTAGAGACATTTCAGCCGAGGCGCCAAAACTCGCGGTAGGGGTTTGGTGACAAAGCCTGGACTCGCGGTTTGGGCGCCTGCGCCCTTGTCCTCAGCCGCAGGTACTCCATCGCCTAAACCCGATGGCCAATCTGTGGCACAATTACCTCCCGGCGAGGCACAATCCTCGCCGCTGAGCCATGAGGAAAGCAGGGCCCAATGTCAAAGCGCGCACGCAAACGCCGGACCCGGAAGAACTCTGGCGCCAATCACGGCAAGCGGCCAAACGCCTAAGGCGCCGCGAAAACTGCCAGGGGCGTCGGGCACCAGTTCAGCTCCGACGACCAAGCGCTGCCTGGCCGGGGGCGCCAACCAAGCTTCAGCTCGCCAAGGCCGCCAACCGAGCTCGACTGCGCCAGGCTTAAGAGGCCTGGCCAGCGAATTGGGCCCGCAACTTGGCGATGTTGGCCGCGACCCGCTCTTTGAGCTCATCTGGAGCCGGTTCGAAGCAGACCTCGTGGATGACGGTCTTGAGCTTGTGGCGCACGGTGTGCTCATAGGCGCAGGAATCGCAGCCATCCAAATGGTCCTGCATGGCCTGGAGCTCGTCAATCGTCAATTCGTCGTCAATGAACTCATACAGGCGCGGTAAAGCCTTTTCGCAGTCGTACTCTTCAAAGGCGGCGGCGTGCGCCAGCGCATCTGGCGTGGTCATTTGGCACCACCTTTCTCTGACTGCGAAACCATATTACGCGCAAGTTCGTGGTCTGCTAGGGATTCCCTCAACCTGGCCCGTCCCCGGTGCAGCCGCGACATGACCGTGCCAATTGGCGTGCCCATGATCTTGGAGATTTCCTTGTAGGAGAAGCCCTCGACATCGGCCAGGTAGACCACCAGCCTGAACTCTTCTGGCAGCTCGTTCAGCGCGTCTTTGATGGCGCTGTCCGGCAGGCGTTCCAGGGCCTCGGCCTCGGCTGATTTCAACCCGGTCGATTGGTGCGAGGAGGCCTGGAGGATTTGCCAGTCCTCGATCTCATCAGTTGAGGCCTGGATGGCACCGCGTTGGCGTTTGCGGTATTCGGAAATGAAAGTGTTGGTCAAAATCCGGTAGAGCCAGGCCTTCATATTGGTGCCGGGTTTGAACTGGCCAAAGGCGGCGAAAGCCTTTAGGTAGGTCTCCTGGACCAAATCCTCAGCGTCAGTCGGGTCGCGCGTCATGCGCATGGCCGCGGAATAGAGCTGGTCGACAAACTCCATTGCGTCGCGTTCGAAACGCGCACCGCGCTCAGCGTCGCTTTCCGTACTGCGCGGATCCTCGACCAGCGCCTCGTTGGTCATGACCAGTTAGCCTAACGTCTTTGGGCCGAGCGCACGGACTGTGCGCCCCGGGGGTGATTGTTTCGGTTCAGGGCACACACTATCCCTTTCGCCCTGGCGGCCGCAGGCGCGGCGGCTTTGTTACAGGGTTACTACCGTTGGGGGCCGATGCCGCTAGCTCACCCGGCGGGCCATGCGGCGGGCGGCCAGTTCGTCCGGTGGGGCCGAGGTGTGACCGGCGGCCTGGGATTTTTCGCTGGGCAGCTCTGCCAACGAGCCTTCCACTTCGCGCCAAACGCTGGCAACGGCAATGCCGAAGACACCTTGGCCACCTTGGACCAGGTCAAAGACCTCGTCCGCACTGGTGCATTCGTAGACCGAGGCGCCATCTGACATGACCGTGATTGTGGCCAGGTCATCAACACCGCGTTCACGCAGGTGAGCCACGGCGGAACGGATCTGGTTAAGCGATACCCCGGCGTCTAGCAGGCGCTTGACAATCTTTAGGACAAGAATGTCGCGGAAGTTGTAGAGCCGCTGGGTGCCCGAACCGGTGGCGGGGCGGACCGATGGCGCAACTAGGCCGGTACGGGCCCAATAGTCGAGTTGGCGATAAGTGATGCCGGCGGCTCGGCAGGCAGTGGGGCCGCGGAAACCGACCGTCTCATCGGCCAGGCGGCCGTTGAACAGTGTGCCTTGGTGGGCAACCGATTCGGTCTTGTCATCGTCAGGCGGCATCAGCGACCTACTTCCTGTTATGCCAGATGGGGCTTTCACCAGTGACGCTAGGCACGGTTGCGGTCTGGGTCAACCCGCCACGCCGGGCGCGTCCATCGGCGTGTCTTACTCTCCAGTTGAACTTGAGGCTTCAACTGTCCCCTAAATGCAGTCGAACGGCGGCCTCACTCAACTTGGCCATATCGGCCGCCGCCTCAATGGCGGCGGCAGTGGCTCTCTCACGCCCGGCAGAACCACGCGAGTGCTGGGCGCCCACGGCCCGCTCAATCAACTCGGCTTGGCGAGAGGCGGACTGGAAAACACCACGCAGATGGCGCAGCTCCAGCCCGTGATTGGCCAGGGCGACCACCGCCTCAACAGCTTGGATAAGCGCCGCGTTGGCCTGTTCGGGGTCATCAATGCCCGCAGCCTTGGCCACCGCCGCCACCAGGTTTGGGTCTTGGCCGGTGATGGTGGCGACCTCACTTTGGTCGACCTGAGCCGATCTGACCCGCCTGGGCTGCCCCAGTTTGACCGCGGCCGTGCCATCGCGATCCATAGCGGCCAAACGCACTTTGATGACCTTCAGCGGCAGGAAGTGGTCGCGCTGCTCGGTCAGAATGTAGCGGGCCCTTTCCACGTCCATGGCACCGTAGCGGCGGTAGCCGGACGGGGTTCGGGCCGGATGAAGCAAACCCTGAACCTCGAGATAGCGCAGTTTGGAAATACTCAGGGCCGGGAATTGGTCGCGCAGCGCCTCCAGCACTTCGCCAATCGACATGGTGCCGCCCGGCGGGCTGGAAGAGCCTGCCGCCGCGCCGGGGCCGCGGACCACTTCAGGCCTGACTGTCTAAGCCGGTGGCGGCAGGTGAAGGGTGGAAAGTCAAACGGTATTTGCCAATCAATACTTCGTCACCGGGGTTCAACACGGCCCGTTCGACCCGCTCGCGCCCAACATAGGTGCCGTTGAGCGAACCCAGGTCCCGGACCTCGAACTGGCCGTTGGCCAGCCTTTCGAAGACGGCGTGGCGCCGCGAGACAGTGAAATCATCGAGGAAAATGTCAGATTTGGTCGAACGGCCGGCGGTGGTGGAGGCATCGTCTAGTAGAAACCGCGAACCGGAGTTAGGGCCGCTTTGCACCACCAGCAGGGCCGTGCCCGGCGGCAGGGCCTCGACCGCAGCCGCCGCCTGAGGACTGAGCCCGGCCGGAGCTGGCGTTTCAGGCTCAAAGGACAAGCCTTCGCCAAAGACTTGTGTCGAATCGACTTGATCCGGCTCTTGATTTGGCGCTTGATCCATCTCAAAGCCTCCACGGGTAAAGATTGACCGACTGGTCAACTACTTTAGCGTGGTGGCGTATTTGGTGGGAGCCACCACCCGCACTGCCTCAATTTGAATCGAGTCTTGGGCCGTGACAACCGTGTCGGCCCCACCTGTGCGCAAAGCCGCCAAGGCGCCGCCTGGGATGCCCAAAGCTCCTTGAAGCGTATCCGGATCGCCAATCGCCAGCCAGGTGAACGGACTGGTCAAAGCCTCGCCATCGGCCACCAGGCCACCGCCGCCGGCCGGAGCGAACCAGGTCGAAGCCGTCACCCTGACCTGATTGACAGAGATAACCTCAGCCCCGGCGTTGCGTAGCTCGTCCACCAGGGCAGTCATCATGGCCGGGTCGATTTGTCCGTCCCGGTCGAAGACCACCACCTCGACACCTGGGCCTTGGGCTGGCAGCGTGCCGGCCAGAATGCCCTGCGTGGTGGCTTGGTCCTCGGCCGCCCGCCTGGAGGCCTCGTCTTTGGTGCGCGAATCGGTTAGCTGATCCAACTGCCGTTCCAGCGCCAGATTGTCCACTCGCAGCCGCCCAGCTCGGCTGGTCAGCTGGTCGAGCACCTCAATCAGCTCGTTTTGTCGCAGAGAGGAGAAATCAGCCTCGTGGGTTGACCTGACCTGGGTGGCGACACCAAAGCCCAGAAGCAGGCACAAAAGCCCAGCGCTGATTTGGGCGCGGGACACCCTGGGCCTAAAAGCGCCGCCCAGGCGGCGCCAGGCGGTGGCTCCGGTGACTGGCAGCTGGCTCATGCGTGGAATAGTTTCCGTCGAATCGCGGCGACGTTGGAGAAGATCCTGATCCCCAACACCACCACCACCGCAGTTGACAGCTGCGCGCCAACCCCAAGCTGGTCACCGATAAAGACGATCAGGGCCGCCACCAGCACATTGGACAAAAACGAGACCACGAAGACGCGGTCATTGAAGATTCCGTCCAGCAGCGCCCGGCCGGCACCGGCCAAAGCGTCAACTGCTGCTACCACTGCGATGGGCAAATATGGTGCCAGGGACGGTGGCACATCAACCCCTGTGACCAGGCCAATCACCACCCCAAGGGCCAGTCCGAGTAGCGCAATCACTTGGCTTCCTCCTCCGCCGCCGGCTGGGCGAAGAGCAGTGTCCCCATGGCCAGCCCGGGCGGCATTTCGATTTGCTTGACGGCCTCAACCGAAACCGTGGCCCCTAAGTAGTCCCTTAGCAGGCTGATCCGGGCCCCGGCCGCTTTAGCCAAACCGACTTCGAGCTGGTCCGCCGGCCCAATCGCCTCAATGACATAGGGTTCAGAGATTGGACGCAATTGGACCTGGATCGATTCGCCGACATCACGAACCGCCGTCAACGAGGTCAAGCGAATCTGGTTGACGGTGACGGCCTCGGCCCCGCTTTGCCACAAGGCGCCGGCCAAAAGCCGCAGATCAGAGGCTTGGATCCGCTCGCTGGTGGCTGTCATGGCCCGGCTCGTTGACAGTTGCACTCTGAGCCCGGGCCCCGCCACGGCCATGGCGCCAGAGGTCGCGGCCAATTGTTCGGCTTTGGCCGCCGCAGTTGGGTCCGAGGCCGCCAGGACTTCGAAACGCAACTGATCGCGGGTGCCGCTGAGCATCCGGTTAGTCTGCTCAAGGCGGTCGACTTCTTCGACCGCCTGTTGGGTCTCGGCTTCAAGCAGGCCGCGAGCTCTGGTGGACTGCGGGTCTGGGCTGCGCAAAACCCTAACCCCCCAGGTCAAGGACAGTCCGATGACGGCTGCCGCCGCCATCAGCACCAACCAAGTGCTGCGACGCCTGGGCCCCCCGGAGGAACCGGGCAGCTCTAGCGGCTGGCCACCTGGCCCATTTTTGCTGGCCGCGGCCTCTTGATAACCGGCGTCCAAGGGACGGTCCATGATCTGGTTGAGCAGCGACATCGACTCATCAACTAGGCGTGTCACGTCGCCTCCTGACCGGCCAGACGCAAACCTCTGACCGTCTCGGTGACATAGGCCAGCCCGGCAACCCAGTACAGCGCCACGCCCCAAATGGCAAAGGCCCAACCAGCCACCACGGCCGCGCTGCCAACCCCGCCACCGACCTCAGCCAGCAGCAGCAGCGGAAAGGCGTACATCAGACCCATGGTGGCGGCCTTGCCCACAAAAATGACCGCCGGCGGCGACATGCCGCGAGCTTTGAGGGCCAGCAGACAAAGGCCGACCATGATTTCTCGCCCGGCCAGTAGCGCCAGCACCCACCAGGGCACTATGCCGCGCCATGTCAGCAAGATGACGGTGACCGCGATCATGACCCGGTCGACCGCTGGATCGAGCAACTCCCCTAGTCGCGAGTACTGGTTGAGCTTGCGCGCGGCCACGCCATCAACCCAATCGCTAATGCCGCTTAGAGCCAGCACCGCCACCGCCCAGCCGTCTTGCCGCCGCACCACCAGATAGGCGAAAACCGCCACTAGGACGCACCTAAGTAGCGTGATGGCGTTGGGCACAGTGGCCACACGGTTGGCTGATTGGTTCATGGCAGGTCGACTAAGGCTGACAAGCCTCCAGCCTATGTTGGACCATGGGCCCAGACCCATTAGCCTTCGGGGTGTGGCGCTTGTTTTCCTGACCCGGGCGGTCAGCTGCGAACTGGTTATCAAGCGTTCACGTTTTGTGGCCCAGCTTTTCCCGGCCACATCTGAGGCCCAAGCCCGGGGCCACATCAACCAGGCCAGCAAAACCCACCATGCCGCCCGCCACCATTGCTCTGCCTGGGTGCTGGGGCCAACCGGCCAGCTCCAAAGGTCAAACGACGCCGGCGAACCGGCCGGCACCGCCGGGCTGCCCATGCTTGAGGTGCTGCGCCGGCGTCAGGTCACCGACCTGGTGGCGGTTGTCTCGCGTTACTTTGGCGGCACCCTGTTGGGCGCCAAAGGCCTGGTTCGGGCCTATTCCGGCGCCGTCACGGGGGCACTAGACCAGGCCCAGTTGGAGCGTAAGGCCCTGCTCGACATCGTCCATCTGATAGTTGACCCGGCACAAGCCGGGCGCCAAGAAGCCCGTCTGCGCTCGCTGGTGGCGGCTACCAGTGGTGCGGCTCTGCTGAGTGTCGAACACGGTGGCACCAGCCGGTTCGAGCTGGCGCTGGATCAGGCTGGGCGTGACGCACTCGACCAGGCGCTGGCCTCTGGCCGGATTCAGGCGCGCCTGAACGAAGCTGGCCAAAGGCTGATTAGGCTGTCCTAGATGACCAGCCCCTCAACCGCAAGTCCGAGCTTTGACACCAACTCCACAACCGCGAGTCCGAGCTTTGACACCAGCCCCTCAACCGCGAGTCCGAGCTTTGACACCAGTCTGGGCATCGGCAGCTACGAGGCCCTGCTGGACCGGGTGATGACGACTGGCGCCGTCAAAGCTGACCGCACCGGCACCGGCACGCGCTCGCTGTTTGGTCAACAACTGCGCTTTCACCTGGCTGAAGGTTTCCCGCTGATCACCACCAAACGCATCCACGTCAAGTCGGTGGTACTCGAGCTGCTTTGGTTCTTGGCCGGTGGCCACAACGCCCGCTGGTTGCAGGAACGCGGCGTTCGGATTTGGAACGAGTGGGCCGCGCCCGATGGCGAGTTGGGCCCCATCTACGGCGTCCAGTGGCGTAGTTGGCCGGCTGGCGACGGTGCCGTCATCGATCAGATCTCCCAAGCCTTGGACCTGTTGCAGCGCGACCCGGATTCGCGTCGCATTGTGGTCTCTGCCTGGAACGTGGGACAGCTCGACCAGATGGCGTTGCCGCCGTGCCACATCTTGTTCCAGTTCTACGTGGCCGAAGGGCGGCTGTCCTGCCAGCTATACCAACGTTCTGCCGACCTGTTTTTGGGAGTGCCGTTCAACCTGGCCTCCTACTCGCTGCTAACTCACATGATGGCGCAACAGGCCGGTCTCGAGGTCGGTGAGTTCATTTGGACCGGTGGCGATTGTCACATCTACGAAAACCATTTCGACCAGGTTCGCCTGCAGCTGTCGCGGCAGCCTTACCCCTGGCCGCATTTGGAATTGCGACCGGCGGTGTCGCTATTTGACTACGGCCTGGATGACATCTCATTCCCTGACTATCAGCACCATCCGGCCATCAAGGCCCAGGTGGCGGTCTAAATGCCCCTCCCCCCAACCGCCAGTCCGAGCTTTGGCACCAACCCCCCAACCGCGAGTCCGAGCTTTGGCACCAACCCCGCCCCAGGTTCAGTCGCCATGATCTGGGTTCAAAGCGCCAACCGGGTGATCGGGGTTGACGGTGGGCTGCCTTTTTCTTTGCCGGAGGACATGGCCCGGTTCAAGGCGCTGACCATGGGCGGCGCCGTCATCATGGGGCGGGCCACTTGGGAGTCGCTGCCCCCTCGCTTCCGGCCACTGCCAGGCCGGCGCAACGTGGTCCTGACTCGCCAGCCGTCCTGGGTGGCCAGTGGCGCCTTGGTGGCCCACTCCCCGGCCGAGGCCTTGGACTTGGCCAGCGGCGACCACGTCCGCTGGGTGGTTGGCGGCGGCCAGGTCTACCACCAGTTTGTTGACCTGGCCCAGTGGGCAGAAGTGACCGAGGTCAATGCTGACGCCCCCGGCGACACCTTGGCCCCTCGGCTTGATCCGCCTTGGCAGGTGGTGGCGCGCGATCCGTCGACCGGCTGGCTGACCTCCCAAACCGGCCTTAACTACCGCTTCACCACTTTGGCCAAACCACCTCTGCCCGCAGCTTGACCACCGGTGGTGCCAAAGCTCGGACTCGCGTCAAATGGGCTGGTGCCAAAGCTCGGACTCGCGTCAAATGGGCTGGTGCCAAAGCTCGGACTCGCGGTTGGGAGGCGGCGGCCCGGCCTGGTCACTGGTGGTGCCAAAGCTCGGACTCGCGGGAAGAAGGCGGCGGTGCCAAAGCTCGGACTCGCGGTTGGACGGCGGGGGCACGGCCTGGTCACTGGTGGTGCCAAAGCTCGGACTCGCGGTTGCGGCGTGGCGAAGCCAGCTGGTGAGACTTAGCTGCCTAGGCTCGAAGCGTGACCACATCCAGCCTGCCTCCCGAGCGCTTTAGGGCAGCGCTGGAATCGCTTAGTCAGGCCCAAATCCCCGGCGAAGTCAAGCTGGCCGAGATCCCAGCCCCCACTAGAATCGCCAGCTACGCCGTGGCCCTTGAGGCCTCGGTGGCCTCGCCGGTCGAAAGCGATGCGGCCAGCGGCAGCCTGGTGGTGCTGCATGAACCGGGCGGGCACAGCGTTTGGGATGGCGATTTCAGGTGTGTCACTGTTGCCAAGACTCGACTCGAACAAGAGCTTGGGCCGGACCCGTTCCTGGCTCAAGTGGCCTGGTCCTGGCTGGCCGAGACCCTTGAAGAGGTCGAAATAGCCGGCCGGCCTTCTGGCACCGTAACACGCACCCAGTCAGAATCGTTTGGCGAGTTGATTGGCCGCAGCGAGCAGGTCGGGCTTGAGGTCCGCGCCTCGTGGACACCGGTAGACAGTGATGCCGGCGTTCACCTTGAGGCCTGGCTCAACTTCCTGGCCAAACTGGGTGGCGTCGAGTTCCTGCCTCAGGGCGTTTCTTGTTTGGTTCGCCGATGACGGCTGCCGGCCAGCGGAGGCAGCCGGCCCGATGAGCCGAACCGGCCATCAAGACCAGCCTGCCCGTGGGCCCGGCCCGGCCGGGCCGGGCCAGCCTGTGACTGAGTTGGTGCCGATGACGGCTCCGCCAACCGGAGTGCCAGATTTGACCTGCACTGCCGAAGCCCTTGATGGCGTCATCGCGATGCTGGCCAACGGCACTGGCCCGGTGGCGTTGGACGCCGAAAGAGCCTCAGGTTTCAGATACGGCCAGCGGGCCCAGCTAGTTCAGCTGTTTAGGCGGCAGGCCGGAATCGCGTTGATTGACCCAACAGTGTTGCCTGACCTGTCTGGACTTTCCCAGGCCCTTGAAGGGGCTGAATGGGTGCTGCACGCCGCCTCACAGGACCTGGCTTGCCTGGCCGAACTTGGCCTGGTACCAAAACAACTATTCGACACCGAATTGGCCTCCCGTCTTCTGGGAGACGCCCTGGTGGGCTTGGCCACAGTGGTTGGCCGGACCTTGGGCATCTCGTTGGCCAAGGAGCATTCCGCTCAGGACTGGTCCCAGCGTCCGCTGCCGGACGGCTGGCTCAACTACGCCGCCCTTGATGTGGCGTTGCTGATCGATGTGCGCGACCACCTGGAAGTCGAGTTGCGGGCGGCCGGCAAACTCGAATTGGCGCGGGAAGAGTTCAAGGCGGTTTTGCTGGCCCCGCCACCAGCGCCTAGACCAGATCCGTGGCGCCGCACCAAAGGCAGCCACCAAATCCGCGACCGCCGCGGGTTTGCCATTGTCCGGGAGTTGTGGCAGGCGCGCGAAGACCTGGCCAGACAGCTTGATTTGGCCCCCGGGCGGGTCCTGCCGGATGCGGCCATAGTGGCCGTGGCCTTGGCCAAACCGGAGTCGCAAAGTCAGTTAGACCGGATCGCGCCCTTTAATGGGCGCAACCTGCGGCGACGCCAACGCTATTGGTGGCGAGCGGTCGACCGGGCGCTGCAAATCCCGGTCGGATCCCTGCCGCCAATGCAGGGGCCAAGGCAACCCGGACCTCCCAACCCGAGGGCTTGGCCGCGCCACCACCCCCAGGCCTCGCAACGCTTGGAAATGGTCAAAGCCGAATTGGCACGACTCAGCCAGGACAAATCAATCCCGGTCGAACACTTAGCGCCGCCCGATCTGCTGCGACAGGTCGTTTTCGCCGCACCATCAGACCCGGCGGCGGCGCTGCGGGCAGGCCGGGCCAGGGACTGGCAGGTCAAACTGGTGGCCCCGATAGTGGCCAAGGCCATGACGACCTACCCCGAGGCTTCGGCTTCGGGCCAGTAGGCCCCTGCCGGAAGGCTCCACAGCCTTCCCACTCGCTGCGCAGGTCGGCAAGTGCTCGTTTGGCGCGGTTCCTGGTTCACCCGGTCAACTCGTCCCAGTTCATCAAACGGGCCTGGCCGTCACGGACCGCAACCGGTAACCACCCGCCAATGGCATGTGGGACCGCAACGACTACAACCGTCTCGTCGCCCCACCGGCATGACTGCACATCAGATGGCATGGCGTCAATCCACTTGTCAGTCCTGGAAAGCTCGTCGCCGAGGAACCCGCTTCGAAGGTAGCCGTACCCACGCCTCAGCGCCACGGCCTGGTCAACCGCGGCCAGCGCCGCGTCGTCACCGACCAGGTCGCGTCCCGGGTCCAAGACCACACCGGTGGCTACGTCAAGGGTCACACAGGCCAGTGTCTTGGCGGGGTGCGCCGGACCGGGTTGACCTCCGCTTACGACACCGCTCCATACAACTGTCACCAGTCCGTTGCCCTGCCAAATCGCCCTGGCACCAATTCTCTGGCCAGGCCAGGTGTGCTCCCCCTGACAAGAACCTCGATCAACCAATCCTGCGAGGCGTCGGATCTCCCTTTCCAATGCGGGTTTTGGGCCGTCGACTTCCGGCAGTTCAGTCATCCCATCACATGCCGGTGGAAGATCGTCTTCCGGCACCGGAGTCCAGCCGGGCTCAAAAGTGCGGTTCCGGGTCCAAGGACTGGCCGAAGCAGCTGGCGTGCTGGAGCCACCCGGCAGAGGACCACCCTCGACTTGGCATCCAACAAGGCCTGCCCAAAGCAAAGTGACCAGGACCAAACTCAGACTAATCCGGGAGCAACCCATCAGCGGCTCATTTCCTCACCATGATACTGATGGGAGCCGACTAGCCTCGCCGTTTGTGGGCCAGGCCGCAGTCACGTACCTAACCCAGACGGTTGACTAATCACGATCACTGTCTCGTTCCCCCATGGCAACCCTGCACGTCGGGCACATGGTCCTGTTAGACCTCCTGTGCTCCACAAAATCGAAGACTATTCTCCCCAAATACATTAAGTACATCGCCGCATAAACAGCCACGTCCCAACGGTCAAGGCGGTGCCGCGCGGCGACTAACGCCACTGTCATCACCGCCAGTGGGATAGAGGCCATAAGGATGAATCCTCGCCAGGTGCTGACAGTGTTGGGAAAAACCAGCCGGCGGCTACGACCATCCGCGGCCTCCCGCCTCCTCCAATTCGCCCTATCCACGAGGTCCACCAACAAACCCACGCTGCCCCACCCAAGGTGATACGACCGGACCCCGTTTCGAACCATACGGATCCTGCCAAACGGTTTGGATCTGGGAATCACTGTTACGAACCTGATGATGAGCCGTACCTTGATGATCAGTCACAATAGTTGACAGATCGGCGTCAGTGTTACCAGTAAGCACCGCCACATCACTGTCTCCCCGTAGTGACGCCATCACCGGGACAGGGGTGCCCGGTGGTTTGATGGCAAACCACTCTATGTCCGATGCCGCCGAGTCCTACTAGGACTTCTGTCCCGAGACCAAACAGTGACATACCAGGTATAAGAGCCGGGCCTGGTTCCTCGGGCCCCAAGAACGGCCGGATTCTGCCAGGCTGTCGTCGACAGAATCCCGATACTTCGGCTGGCAGCACCACCCTTTGTGGAGTAAGTGGCCATGGGACGGCCCTGGCCGCCATGCGCGGCCGGGGCGACCAACCCTGCTGAGGCGCTGCAAAGACCAAGCTGGAATTAGCCTGGCTACCGCCGGGTAGGAATACTTCGAGATGCAAGCAGGCGGCCAGGGCCGCGACTGGTCAACCCGAGGTGCCAGGTTCGGGCCTGCAAGTCACTGCCTGCTCGCGAACTGATCTCGCCCCCAGGAGCGTGGCACCAGCCACTCCTTCTTCGTGTTGACGTGGTTCGCGCGAAGCGCTGACCTAAGGAAACGCGACAAACAGGCACTGTATGCGTGCCTTAGGAGCGTGGCACCAGCCACTCTCCTAAGGCACTCCTTGCCCGCTTGGCGATATCGGCTGGGATGAGGTGGTGTTCCTTGGCCAGTTCAGGCCGGCTGGCGTGGCCAAAGAAAGCCGTTGGTAGCCCGCACCGCACTACTGGCAGGTTGACCCCGGCCTCGGCCATAGTGGCTGCCAAAGCATCACCGAAGCCGCCGCTGGCTAGTCCGTCTTCGATGGTGACGACAACCTCGGCCGCCGCCGCCAGCTGCACCAGCGCCGGGTTGACCGGGTAGATCCAACCCGGATCGACCACTTTGACGCTAATGCCTTCTTCACCTAACAAGGCGGCGGCATCTAGGGCGGTGCGGGCCTCGGCTCCGACAGCTACAACCAAAACACGTTCGTCACCGGCACCCGCCGCCAAGATGTCGACCCCATCGAGGTGCCCAACCGCCTTGATGTCGTCGGGCGCCGGGCCCTTGGGATAACGCAGCACCGTGGGTGCGTCAACCACAGCGATAGCCTCGGCTAGTTGCTGACGCAAGCGAACGGCATCGCGCGGGGCGGCCAGGCGCAACCCCGGCACCAAATGGAACAAGGCCAAATCCCACTGGCCGTTGTGGCTGGGGCCGTCTGAACCGGTCAGGCCGGCCCGGTCCAGCACAAAGGTGACCCCGGCCCGGTGCAAACCGCAGTCCATCAGCACCTGGTCGAAGGCCCGGTTCATGAAAGTGGCGTAAACCGCCACCACCGGGTGCAGGCCGGTGTAGGCCAGGCCAGCGGCCATAGCGGCGGCGTGTTGTTCGGCAATGCCCACGTCGAAGACTCGGTCGGGGAACTCGGCCGCAAACGGCACCAGCCCCACCGGGTCGAGCATGGCGGCGGTGACTGCCACGACTTTGTCGTTGCGCCGGCCCAAACGCACAAGTTCGTCAGAAAAGACCCCAGTCCAGCCAAAACGCTCAGGTGCCAAGGGCAGGCCGGTCTCTGGGTGGATCCGGCCAACAGCATGGTGGTGGTCCATCCGGTTGGCCTCGGCCGGCTGATAGCCCCGACCCTTTTCCGTGATGACGTGGACAATGACTGGACCGCCATAAACCTTGGCCTGGACCAACGAACGTTCGACCGCGCCAATGTCGTGACCATCAACCGCGCCGATGTACTTCAAACCCAAGTCTTCGAACATGGCTTGCGGCGCCACCACGTCCTTGACGCCCTTCTTCAGGCCATGCAGTGCCTCGTAGAGACGCCGGCCAAGCCGGCCGCGGGCCTGCAACGCCTGAGTCCCCCAGCTCAAGACCTTTTCGTACTTCGGGGCCGTGCGCAGGCCGGAGAGGTGGCGGGCCAGGGCGCCGATGGTCGGCGCGTAGGACCGGCCGTTGTCGTTTACCACGACCACCAACCGGCGGTCTTTTTCAGCCGCGATGTTGTTCAGGGCCTCCCAGGCCATACCGCCGGTTAGGGCGCCATCGCCCACCACCACCACGGTAAACCGGTCGGATTGCCCTTGCAGGTTGCGCCCGGCTGCCACCCCGGCCGCCCAGGAGGGCCCGGCCGAGGCGTGGGTGTTTTCCAGCACGTCATGAACCGATTCGGCCCGGGAGGGATAGCCGGACAGGCCGCCGCGCGAGCGCAGGTGGGAGAAGTCTTTACGTCCAGTCAAGATCTTGTGGACATAGGCCTGATGGCCGGTGTCGAAGACAATGGTGTCAATGGGCGAGTTGAAAACCCGGTGCAAGGCGATGGTCAACTCGACCACGCCAAGGTTTGGTCCCAAGTGTCCGCCGGTCTTAGAGACGTTGGTGACCAGGAAGTCTCTAATGTCCGCGGCCAAGGCTGGCAAATCGCGGGCCGGCAGCTTTTTCAGATCGCGCAATTGCGCTACCCGCGCCAGCATTTGACCAGGCTGACGTTCCGGTGAGGCATCCGGCGTCTTGGGCGGTGGCACCACGATGGATTCTTTCTAGTCGAAAAGGCGAACCGAAATCACTATAGAGGCAGCAAGACGGGCCGTGACAAGAGCCACGGCCCGTCTTTTTCAGTTATTACTCGCAGCTACTCCCAAGGGCGTAGCCCGGCTAGTTGGCCTTAGCTGGCAACCAGTTGACGCAGCACGAACTGCAAGATGCCGCCGTGCCGGTAGTAGTCAGCCTCACCTGGTGTGTCAATCCGGACAACAGCGTCAAACTTGGTGACGGTGCCGTCTGGATGGGTCGCCGTGACGGCCACTGTCTTGGGCGTGACGCCCTCGTTCAGCGCTGTGATGCCTTCGAAGTCGAAGGTCTCGGTGCCGTCTAGGCCCAGCGATTCGTGGCTTTGGCCGGCCGGGAACTGCAACGGCAGCACGCCCATGCCGATCAGGTTGGAACGGTGGATCCGCTCGAACGATTCGACAATAACGACCCTGACGCCCAGCAACATGGTGCCCTTGGCCGCCCAGTCACGGGACGAGCCGGTGCCATATTCCTTGCCACCAAGCACCACCAGAGGCACGCCGGCCTCCTTATAGGCCTGGGCGGCGTCGAAAATGGTGGTCTGCTGGTTGTTCAGCAAGTTGACCGTGAAGCCACCAGCCACATCAACCAGCTGGTTGCGCAGCCGGATGTTGGCGAAGGTGCCACGCATCATGACTTCATGGTTGCCGCGACGCGAACCGAGCGAGTTGAAGTCCGCCGGTGCCACGCCGTTGTCTGCCAGATACTTGCCGGCAGGCGAATCGGCCTTGATCGAACCAGCCGGGCTGATGTGGTCGGTTGTGACCGAATCGCCCAACTTGGCCAGAACCCTGGCCCCGGACACATCGCTGACCGCGCTGGGCTCCATGCCCATACCCTCGAAGTACGGCGGCTTGCGCACGTAGGTCGAGGCATCGTCCCACTCGAAGGTGGCGCCCGATGGCGTCTGCAGGCCTTGCCAGCGCTCGTCGCCTGCGAAAACGTCTTGGTAGGCGTTTTCGAACATTTCACGCGTGATGGCCTGATCAATGGTCGCCTGGACCTCTTCTGGTGAAGGCCAAACGTCCTTCAAGAAGACCGGCTTGCCGTCCTGGTCGGTGCCCAGCGGCTCGGTATCGAAATCGAAGTTGAGCGTGCCGGCCAAGGAATAGGCCACTACCAGCGGCGGGCTAGCCAAGTAGTTCATGGCCACGTCCGGGCTGATACGGCCCTCAAAGTTACGGTTACCAGACAGCACCGCGGTGACGGCCAAGCCGTTGTCCGCGATCACCTTCGACAGCTCAGGAGCGATTGGTCCAGAGTTGCCAATGCAAGTGGTGCAGCCGTAACCAACCAGGTGGAAGCCCAGCGCCTCGAGCGCCGGCCACAGGCCAGCGGCTTCGTAGTAGCGGGTGACAACCTTTGAGCCCGGTGCCATCGAGGTCTTGACCCATGGCTTGGCTTTGAGGCCCTTGGCTGCGGCCTTCTTGGCCAACAAACCGGCGGCCAGCATGACCGAGGGGTTCGAAGTGTTGGTGCAGCTGGTGATCGAAGCGATGACAACGTCACCGTGGTTGAGCACGAATGTGCCCTTACCCGGCACCGTTACCTCCGCGCCCTTGAGACCGTGGTCGTCGCCGGCCGGCGGATCGGAAGCCGGGAATGACTCAACCTCAGCCTCGTCATCGGCTGCCACATCCGGCGCGAAATTCGGCAGATCGCGCAGGAAGGTGGCCTTGGCCTGGGACAGTTCGATCCGGTCCTGCGGCCGCTTGGGGCCAGCCAGTGACGGCACCACTGTTGACAGGTCAAGTTCCAGATACTCAGAGAAGACCGGCTCGGTGTAACCCGGCGCCGTCGGATCAAACCACATGCCCTGGGCCTTGTAGTAGGCCTCGATTATGGCGATCTGCTCTTCGGAGCGGCCGGTTAGGCGATAGTTCTCCAGCGTGACCTCATCGACCGGGAAGATGCCGCAGGTGGCGCCGTATTCTGGCCCCATATTGGCAATTGTGGCCCGGTTCGACAATGGCACCTGGCTAACGCCTTCGCCGTAGAACTCAACGAACTTGCCGACCACACCGTGGGCCCGCAGCATTTGGGTAACGGTCAAGACGACATCAGTTGCGGTCACGTTCGAGGGGATTGAACCTGACAGTTTGAAGCCAACTACACGCGGGATCAGCATTGAGACCGGCTGGCCTAGCATGGCGGCCTCGGCCTCGATTCCGCCCACGCCCCAGGCCAAGATGCCAAGGCCATTGGCCATGGTGGTATGCGAATCGGTGCCAACGCAGGTGTCCGGGTAGGCTACGCCATCGCGCACCATAACGCCCCTGGCCAGGTACTCGCAGTTGACCTGGTGGACAATACCGGTACCGGGTGGGACCACCCCAAACTCGCGGAATGAGCCTTGGCCCCAACGCAGGAACTGGTAGCGCTCGCGATTACGCTGGTACTCGAGTTCGACGTTGAGATCAAAGGCGTCCGGCGAACCGGCATGGTCAATGATGACCGAGTGGTCAATTACCATTTCGGCTGGAGCCAGCGGGTTGATCTTGTTCGGGTCGCCGCCCAGATCGGCTACGGCCTCACGCATAGTGGCTAGGTCAACCACGCACGGCACACCGGTGAAGTCCTGCATCACGACCCGCGCTGGGGTGTACTGGATTTCGATGTCCGGCTGCGCCGACGGGTCCCAGTTGGCAAGTGCCTGCACCTGATCAGCGGTGATCGTGGCGCCATCTTCGTTGCGCAGGATCGACTCGGCCAGGATCTTCAGGCTGTACGGTAGGCGGCCAAGTCCGTCGACCGCCCCCAGGGAATAGATTTCTAGACTCCGACCGTTCACGCTCAACTGCGAGCGTGCGCCGAAGGTGTTGACTGAGGCCATTGGATAGTCCCTTCTGGGCGCCTTAGTGTTCCGGCGCGCCGACTTGGAATCAGGCAATATCTTGACGTCAAGACATTATCATCATTGACCATCCCATTATCCGCCCTTTTGGCCCTGTTGGAGCATGCGGTTGCAACCTGTTTGGTGACAATGCCTGATTGCCCGATGCCGGCCCTGGCTTTGCCCTGTCAAGTGGGCCTGGCCTGGCCTCACCAAAGACCGGCATGGTTCCGCTGTCAGCTGTTATTTCGCCATGGCAACGGCCGGCTTTGTCAAGATAGGATGGCGGCGTTGAATTAACGACCACTGACTCCGCCAGAGGAGAGGACACCCCCGTGAAGACGTATCGATTCTTGGCTGTCGGCATCGCCGCCGTTGGCGCCCTGGCCCTGCTGGCTGGCTGCTCAGGTGGCGGCAGCGCTGACTACTGCAAAATCTACAACGACAACTCCCTAAAGGATCTCGACCCGTTTGGCGATAGTGACCAATTCAACGAGGCCCTGAGCAAGATGGAGAAGGCGGCGCCGGACGATCTCAAGGGTGATATCAAGACTGTGGCCGAGGCTTTTAGGGCTCTGTCCGGCATCGACATGGAAGACTACGAAGCCGTGGCCAAGGCCATGGAGGGCATAGACCAGGAAGAGATCTCGGCCGCCGTTGACCGCGTCTCGGAGAAATCAGACGAGCTCTGTCGATAGCTCGTAGCTGACTGGCTAGGCCTACCTCAACCCCGGTCACCTGGCGCCCTTGGCACCCGGGCAGCCGGCCTGGTGGCCCGTGCCTTCGAGCGTGGGTGAGTTCTGGCTTGCCTCCAGGCGGTGTCGGCCTGTCGGCGCCGGTCGGTCGCCGACCCTCTAGGCTTCTACCTTGTGGTGACGTTCACCGTTAGGGCTGTCCTATTTGACATGGACGGCACACTGGTTGATTCAGGGGCGGCCATTGCTGCCGCCTGGCGTGCCTTTGCGACCAAATATGGTTTGGCTGACTGGCAGGCGCTGATGGAATATGCCGAGGGCCGCCAACCAACTGACTCAGTCGCCCACTTCTTGCCTGATTTGGTCGGCTCACCGGCCTTTGACGCCGCCGTCAACTGGGTTGATGCCCACGAGATCAATGATCTTGATGGCGTGTTGGCCATGCCAGGGGCCGCCCGGCTACTAGATCAGCTGGCTGGTGCCCCGGTGGCGCTGGTGACCTCTGCGGTGGCCGAGCTGGCCCGGCGGCGCATGGCCGCCGCCGGGCTGGATTTGCCTAGGGTTTTCATCCCAGCCGGTATGACTGCGTCGAAGCCCTCACCGGACGGTTTCCTGATGGCCGCAGCCCAGCTCGGTGTCGATGCCAGCGATTGCGCCGTCTTCGAAGACTCGCCGGCCGGCATCGAAGCCGGTCTTGCGGCCGGAGCCCGCCTGGTAGTAGTTGGTCAAGCGGCTCTGCCGGATGCTCCCGGTGCTGATCAAATCCTACGCGTGGCCGATCTAACCGCCGTCAGCGCCAAGCTAACCCCAAGCGGCATCGAACTAACCATCACCACCCCTTAGCACCCCCTGACCCCCTGACCCCGGCCCACTGGCCTCCTGCCCACTGACCCCCTGACCAGCCCCTTCACGCGAGTCC
>WQXJ01000003.1 GCA_009784895.1 Micrococcales bacterium
GTATTGGTCTTGCACCCAGATACGAGCCCAACCCAGTTTCCGCCCGTCAGCCATATTCGCGCTCGGATCAGTGTCCAACGAATTCAACGTCTTCTGCCAATCAACCGGACCAGGTTTGAACCTCAGCAGCCGGTTGGTCTGATACGGCACGTCCACAGCTGAGCCACTCTGGGTTGTCCACACCGAGACGGTGTAATCCCCGGCCACCGTTGCCGAGACAGTAGCCGTATAGACACCCAAGGCCTGGCGGGTCCACGCGCCGATAGTCGCGGCCGTACCAGCCGGCAACTCGGCTTTGGCTGCCAGGGCGGCTAGTTCACTACTGGTTAGGTCGACTGGCTGGTCAGCCACGTTGAAGGCATACAAGGTGATAACCGCACCGGCCGTGCCCACTTCGGTTTCAGCCGGTGGGATAGGCGTAGCCGTGAAGTAGGAGTGGGTGACATCCCAATACTGGGCGATAAACGCCGCTGAGAGGGTTGGGGTCAAAGCGATCGGGGCTTGACCCGGCCAGGTGTACGAGAAGTCGAGACTATAGGTGGTCGGTGTGGTCGAGGTGACCTGGATCTTGTACGTGCCATTAGGGCCCTGCACCGGATCCGTTAGGACCGCACCGTTTGGCGTCACGGCCACTGAGTAGCGGTTTAGCGCTGGTGTGGCGTCATACCAGTCGGTCACCGGGTTATCGTTCGCATCAACCAGTACGGCGGTGACTTCGTAACAATCATTACCGTCAGCGAACACACCCGGATGGGCCGGCGTAATCGCCACACACGGTGCGATTGTCAGAGACGATTTACCCGGGTCGGGTGGACCAGGAATGAAATGAGCGATCGTGTTCGGGTTCGGTGTCGCCAACGTGGTGATCTCGGTGGTGCCCTGATAGAACACGCGGATCAAATGATCGCCACTATCGGTGCCACTAACCGTGGCCGTGTACTCACCCAGTGTCGATGTTGGACTGAACGCCGAGAACGTTAGGGCCACACCAGCCGGTCCGGTAGCAGATAGTTGTGCTTCCCGTCCAGTCATAGGCACACCGGTTGTACTGATCATCATCACGGTGATAGTTCCCGTGTCATTGCCGTCAGCCACAATCGGATCGGGTGAGACTCGTTTCGTGGTCTTAGTCAAGTCCGGGTCATCGCCTTCCCGGAAAGTCAACGTTTGGGGGGACTTCTGGTTAGCGGGCAGGCTCACCGGATGGCCGACATCGGCCCCGTTGTATTTGGCCGAAACAACATAGTCGCCCTCCGGTGCCACCGCAGTCACCGTCACCACAGCCAAACCCAAAGGTGACGTCAAGATCGGTTGAGCCGCGGCCCCTGGGGTCATGGTCGCGCCACCCGCCGTCGGTGTGCTGGGCGAGGTGGTCACACTAAAGGTGACCGGCTCGTCCTCGATGGCGTTGTGACCGTTCTCGTCCATTACCTCGGCGGTCACCGTGTAAGCCGCGGTCCCGTCCGGGGTCAAGCCGGAAGACGCCGCAGGGCTGACTAGCATCCTGGTTTGGTTATGATCCGGGTCAGACCAGACGTCGAATTCGGCTGGTTTGGTGCCAATATCGACTGACCCGCCGCCGGTTTGGGTGCCGGCAGCTTTGATTTGACGCACATCAGCGTAGATCGAATAGATTCGGATCGTGTAAACCCCGGTCTCGCATTCCCCGGCCACTAGCGGCACGGAACAGGTGACAGCCAGGGCGTTGTCGGCCCCGGTCAACGGCGGGTCAGACTGGGTCGACCAGAAACGGGCACCGTTAAGCCTGAGTGGCGCGGCGGTGACATCGGACATGGTGATCCGGCCTACCCCGTCGGTCACCGGGTTGTCGTTACGGCCTACTAGGGTGATAACACCCTCATAGAAACCCCACGTGCTCGGCAGTTTGGAAGCGAACTGCCAATCCGCGTAAGGCATGGGCGACTTAGGTGTGATCACGAAACTGGAATAAGACGTACAAGCCGGATCAGGGTCGCCCTCGACACAGATCTTGGTTTCAGGTTTGAAGGTGGCTGGCCGGGTGCCTAATGATTGTGGCGTGCCGGCCTCGCTGTAGGTGACGGTGACTTGCAGAGTGCCGGCCCTGATAGTCCTGATACGGAAGGTGTAGTCGCCGCTACCAGGAGCGGTCTCAGCCAGGTTGTCGATCCAGTAATCGGTGCCTTGGGTCAGCGTGCTACCTCCCAGGGTCACCGAAACCGACAAGTCGGAGACTTTCCCAGTCAAGGGGTTGTCGTTGCAGTCCCGCAACCGCACCGTCGCGTTGCGATAGTCGGTGCCGTCAGCAAACCTGTCACCAGTGTTATCTAGTTCGAAAGCCGTGGCCGGCGGCGGCAAACACAGTCCGCTCGGTTCGTAAACAACGGTGGCCGGAGAATTGGTCACGTCGGTTTGCACACTCGTCACCGGATGCGCAATGGTGGCGCGAATCCTGAACGAACCCGCCTCGGTTGATGTCAGCGTGACAGAGCAGCTACCCGCGGCCAGTGTGTCGCATGAAGCCGCTGAAAGCACAGTCTTGGCCGTGTCAACAGCCGAGCCATCGGCCCGGGTGACGGTGAAGCTGACAGTCTGGCTTGACACCGGGTTGCCGTCGCTGTCATTGATCGTGGCAGTGGCCGTGTAGGTGTTGGCCGCGCCGGTGCTAACTGTCAGCGGACCGGGCGGAGTGACGGTCAGCAACGACTCATCCGGGTCACCGGGCCCAGCCGTAAACACCACCGATTGGGGGCTGGCCTTGGCCGGGTCGCCATTGCCGCCCAGGGCCGTGCCAGTCACGGTGGCGGCGACGCTGACGGTCTCAGCCACTTTGTCAGTTAGGGTCACCTGGCAGGTGCCCAGCGTGGCCGGTACGTCGGAAGTGAGGCAGTAGGTCGAAGCCTCCCGGGGCGAATCGGCCAAACCGAAAGTAGCGCTGCCATTAACGCTTAAGTCGGCCCTGGCATTGGGCACCAGGTAGCCGTTGGCGTCACGCAGCGTCACGGTGGCCACCACCGGGCCGCGCACAGCCTGGCTGGACCTATCCAGCTCAAGAGTGGATTTGGCTGGATCTGGCAGCCCAACCTCGTAGGGCACGGTGGCGGTGGCTGGAGTTGATTCGACTCGACCACCGCCATCGGTGCCCGCCGCCACCACGGTGAAGACAATCGAACCGGCGGCAATATCGGTGGCCGTGACGGTGTAGGTCCCGCTGCAGGTGGTAGTGGCGCTAGGTGCCAGGCTGGTGGCGACACAAGTCACCGTGGGAGCGCCGCCAGAACCGGTGAACGACTGCGACTCAATCACCGGGTTTTGCAGGGTTGTGGCGCCAGTGTTGCGGACCGTGAAGGTGAAAGTGATCGAGTCCCCTGGCATCTTCATGGTGCCTGGATCGCTGGCCGCCACAGTCAGGCTGCGGTTGCCGGTGGCCTGGACCGTGACCGAATCTGGATCGGAGAGGGTGCGAACCTCAGCGTCTTGGGCTAGAGCCGAGGCCCGGGCGGTCAACTGGACTTGGCCGGCATCAAGATCTGCCTGAGTGACGGTGTAAGTGACCTGGCAGGTGGTTGAGGCACCCGAAGCCAATGTGGTGGCGGCACAGGTGATGGCGCCAATTGAGCCTGTCCCTGAGAACGCTGTCCTGGCGACTTGCAGGTCGTTGACCGCAGCAGCCCCGGTGTTGGTGACGTCAAAGGTGTAGGTGATTGTGTTGCCAGCGGCCGTCACCAGGGTTGGGCTGGCCGAGACGGCCAGCTCCAACTGAGAGGTCCGCAAGGTGGCGTCGGCTGGAGGATTGAGACCATTCATGGTCACAGTCGTCCCGGGCAGCACATAGGTCCCATTGCTCAGGGCGGTAACCGGTACCAAGACTTCACAATAGCTTTGACCGGCGGACAGGTTGCCGCTGGCGGTAACGACGCCGCCCGCGGTTGTGGCCGAGCCACCAGTACATGTGGTTGTGGTCGCACCGTTGGTGGTGACACCGGCCGGTAGCGGGGCTGAGAAGGACCAACCTTCTTTGGTTTGTAGGTCAGTGGTGTTGGTGATGGTAAAGGTCAAGACACTGTCACCAGCCACAGGGATAGCTGGCGGCTTGAACTCTGAATCTAGCTGTGGCGTCATGTCAATGATTTCCGGCAGGTCAAAGGCGGCGTCGTTGCCGGTGCCGGAAGCCTGGGCGTTGTAAAGGCGGAAACCAAGATCAAAAGTGCCGGTGCCCAGCAAAACTGGTTTGGCCTGCAGGTGATTAACTGTGGCGTTCCCAATTCTTGTTCCATTGACACAGGGATTGAGGTTTGAAGCCAGCTGGGTGACGGCCCCATTGACCACCAGTTCAAACCGGAGCTGCGGATCCTGGTAGTTGCGAGGCGGATCCTCGTAGTAACAGTTGACTGCTGCAAACCAGGCGGAGACACCATAGAACTTGCCACCTGGCACACCGGGGACCAGATTGTTTGCGCTTTGCAGCATGTAGCCAGCCGCCTGCGTCTCATTGGTCTTGTTGGTGGCGGCGGAAAGCGCGTTGTTGGAGCTAGCCGCCGAACCCTGCCCTTGAGCCTGACCCATGGCCAGAGCCATCGCCCTAAGCTGGTTCCACATGTACTGGGTGCTGCGGACACAGCCATGGTCCTGCAAGGAAGTTGGCGAGGTCATGTTGCCGTTGTTCAGTACCCAGCCATTGCAGGCGCCTTGCTGCAGAACGTCGTCAGGAAGGGGCGGCAGCCAGGCGGTATCTGCCGTGTACCTGGCCGGCCCGCCTGGCGGATAGTTCCTCAAGGACAGCGGGCCGCCCACGGTGCCATCACCAAAGGTCTCTGAGAACACCGGCGTGGGATCCTGGGGGATGCGCGGCTGCCCAGGCACACCCGCTTGGGCTTCGGGAGGCTGCTCCACCCAGCTTTGGATCAGGGCTAGACCTCCAATGGCCAAAGTGGCGGCCACTGTCCAGGCGGTCACCTTGGCAAGGCTCCTGAGTTTGCTACCGCTGGTGGTGATGGGGTGGGTGTTGGGCGAACTGGTATTCACGTGTGATCCTTTAGCAAATGAGGCTTTTAGCCAGGATTCGGATGGGGGTCAGCTTTGGAGCCAAGGGCACTGGCAGCTGGACTACAGCAGGCGGCACCAGGTTGGCTAGAGCTGCGGCGCGACAACGGCGCGCGGCATTAGACGGCGCAAGTATGCGCCGCTAGGAGACTCAGACAGGCCTATGCGCCCAGTGGTTGAGGGGGTCCCAAACTAAGTGGGGTGCTTTCGGTTTGCACCTAGGCAAACAGCGTGGCGCACGCCGGCCACTGTCGCTCCGAAGGGGTGACCCTCCGGCTTCGAAGGCGAGGCTACCTTCTTGCATTTTGTGCTCCTTTTTCGGTCCCTATCGGCAGTAATAGGTGACGGAATTCAAGTTACACTCCAGGTCTGCTTGGGCCCCGTAAGGTGGGTGCTACTACGCAGCTGCAAATGGGGAAACTGCTGTTTGCTGCCGCTTCCGGAATGGGCCACTAGGTAATTACCCCTCATTTTGACCTAAGACACCTGCCTGGCCGGTTCAGTGGGCTGGAGGCAAAGACACGGGCCGGCACCGAGCTCGAGCGGCCCGGTACCGGCCCAAAAAGTGACTGTAGTTACAGCGCGTGGATGATGTCCTCCATCCGGTCTTTGGCATCACCGAAGCACATGGCCGAGTTGTCCCGGAAGAACAGCGGATTCTGCACCCCGGCGTAACCGGTGGCCATTGACCGCTTGAAAATAACGACTTGACCTGACTCCCAAACGTGGCACACCGGCATGCCGGCGATGGGCGAATTCGGGTCGGTCAGCGCCTCGGGGTTGACCACATCGTTGGCGCCAATCACCAAGACAACGTCGGTGTCCGGGAAGTCGTCGTTGATCTCATCCATTTCAAGGACGATGTCGTAGGGCACCTTGGCCTCGGCCAGCAGCACGTTCATGTGGCCGGGCAGGCGGCCCGCCACCGGGTGGATGGCGAAACGCGTCTCAATGCCCCTATCACGCAGCTTCTGCGTCAGATTGGCGACCGAGCCCTGGGCCTGGGCCACGGCCATGCCATAACCCGGCACAATGATGACCGATTTGGACTCTTTGAGCAGTTCAGCCACCTCGGTGGCGACCAGCTCGCTGTGCTGACCGTATTCCTTGGCCTCGCCCACGACTTGACCATCTGAACCGAAGCCTCCGGCAATGACAGACAAGAATCGCCGGTTCATGCCCTTGGACATGATGTAGCTGAGGTAGGCGCCAGACGAGCCGACCAGCGCGCCGGTGATGATCAACAGATCATTACCCAGGGTGAAGCCGGCCGCCGCAGCCGCCCAACCGGAGTAGGAGTTCAGCATCGAGACGACCACGGGCATGTCTCCGCCGCCAATAGCCGTGACCATATGCACACCCAGCCCTAGTGCCAGTAGCGTCACCACTGCGGTCAAGACCAGACCAAGTGTCGGGTTGGAACCACCGACATGGGAGTTATTGGGCAAGGCCACAAACCAGGCCGTCAGGCCAATGAATACGGCCACCACACCAAGGTTGATGATGTTGTGTTTGGGCAGAGCCAACGGCGCCGAGCGCATTTTGGCGCTTAGTTTCAGGTAGGCGATGATCGAGCCGGTGAAGGTGACCGCGCCAATGAAAATGCCAATGTAGAGCTCGGCGTAGTGGACCTTATCCCCCGCGTGACCTGGCTCCAGATAGGAGACCCAGCCCACCAGCACGGCGGCCAGGCCAACAAAGGAGTGCAGTAGGGCGATTAGTTCTGGCATACCCGTCATCTCGACCCGCAGGGCCTTGAAGACGCCAAAAGCCGCGCCCAGGCCCATGGCCCCGACGATGGCGATAATCACCCAGGTGGGGGCGGCCGGCATGACTGTCAGGCCTTCGCTGGACTTGACCTTGAAAACGGTCGCCAGGATGGTAATGATCAGGGCCAGCGACATGCCGATGATGCCGAAGGTGTTGCCCTGCTTCGAGGTCTCGTGTTTGGACAAGCCGGCTAGTGCCAGGATGAACAGTAGGCCGGCAATGATGTAGGAGCCAGTCAGAAGTGAATATGACATCTTCTATCAGCCCCTCGTAAACATCTTGAGCATGCGGTGGGTCACCAAGAACCCACCGAACACATTGATTGAGGCCAATAGCAGGCCGCCAATGGCCAGTACGGCGATGGCCACCGAATGGTCAGCCGATTTCAACCCCAACAGCGAGCCGACAATGATGATGCCGCTAATGGCGTTGGTCACGCTCATCAGCGGGGTGTGCAGCGAATGGTGAACGTTACCAATGACGTAATAGCCAATCACCACCGCCAACATAAAGACCATGAAGTGGCCAAGCAGACCGGTCGGTGACACCCAGAACAGGGCCAGCACAGCTGCCAGGCAAATGCCCATGGCGGTGAATTGGACCTTGGGGTCACGCTTTTGACCATGCACAATTTTGATCTCGGCGGCCTGAGTGACCGGGGCGCTGGAGGCAGCCGGCGCGGCCGAAACGGCCACCTCCGGTGGCGGCCAAGTAACCGCGCCTTCATGTGCCACCAAGGTGCCGCGTTGGACCACATCTTCTAGGTCCAACACCAGCTCGCCGTCTTTGCCAGGGGTCAGTAGCTTCATCAGGTTGACAATGTTTTGGGAGTACAGCTGCGAGGCTTGGGTAGGTAGGCGCCCAGCTAGGTCGGTGTAGCCAATGATCTTGACACCATTGGCTGTGGTGACGACTTGGTCAGCCACTGACCCGGCGACATTGCCACCGGCCCCGGCGGCCATGTCAACAATCACCGAACCGGGTTTCATTGAAGCAACCATTTCTTCAGTCAGCAACCGCGGCGCCGGCTTGCCCGGGATCAGGGCGGTGGTGATGACAATGTCGCAGTCCTTGACCTGTTCGGCGTACATCCGCCCGGCCGCAGCGGCATAATCCGCGCTGGCCTCCTTGGCGTAACCGTCGGTCGACTCCTGAGCCTCGGCCTCGACCTCGACAAACTCCGCACCCATCGAGATGACTTGCTCGGCCACGTCGGCGCGAATATCGGTGGCTTTGACAATGGCCCCAAGGGCCCCGGCCGTGCCAATCGCGGCCAGGCCGGCCACACCGGCACCGGAAACGAAAACCTTGGCCGGCGGCACCTTGCCGGCGGCCGTGATTTGGCCGGTGAAGAAAGAACCGAATTGCTCAGCCGCCTCAATCACGGCCCTATAGCCGGCAATATTGGCCATCGAGGAGATCACGTCGAGCGCCTGGGCCCGCGAAATGCGCGGCACCGAGTCCATTGCCAACACGGTTAGGTTCCGCGCCGCCAGGGCCTTGAGCAGTTCCGGCGACCGAGGCGCCTCGACCAGGCTGATCAGTGTGGCGCCCTCGGCCATCAGGCCGATCTCCGCCTCGGTGGGCGGGTTTATCTTGGTCACCACTTGGGCCGCCCAAGCCTCGTTCTTGGCCACGACCTGGGCGCCGGCACTGGCAAATTGCGAATCCGGGAAGGCCGCCTGGGCGCCGGCGCCGGACTCGATCACCACCTCGTAGCCCAATTTGATCAGCTGTGCCACCGACTTGGGGCTGGCCGCGACCCTGGTCTCGCCCGTCAGTGACTCCTTGGGAACACCTATTCGCATTCCATCTAGTCCTTTCCTTGGTTTTCCAATTGCATGATTTGCTTTTCGAGGCTGCGCGTGGCCTGACGTAGTTCCGTTTCGGCATCGAGGCCCTGGCTTTCCGCCAGTCGCACCGTGCCAATTAGCCGTTCGCCCAAACCGTCGTTTTGATTTGTCTTGACCTCAAGACCGGCCCGCTTGGCCCGGGCCACCACCTTCTGGGCCCTGGCCAGAGCCGATTGGGCCAGTGGGATGCCGTCCAAAACCGAGGTCCGGGCCTTTTCTTGGGCCTTGATCTGGTCCCAGCGGGCGTGGGCCTGGTCGGGAGTCAGGGCCGCACTTGAATCTTCAGCTGGGCCAAAGACCTGAGGGTGGCGACGCACCAGCTTATCCGCCACTTCGTTGGCAATGTCATCTAGGTTGAACGGATCCGGCTCGCTGGCAGCAATGGCGGCGTGAAAGACGACCTGCAGCAGTACATCGCCCAGTTCCTCACGCAGTTCTTGCCGGTCGCCAGATTCGATCGCGTCAGCCGCCTCATAGGCCTCTTCGAGCAAGTGGCGCACTAGCGACAAATGGTCCTGGGCAGCATCCCAAGGGCAACCGCCAGGGGCACGCAACCGGTCCATGGTCTGGACCAGATAAGCCACCCCCTGACATCCACCCGGTACTCCAGACCCGGACCCTGCTGCGCTCATGGAGCCGGCTCAGCGACCTGTTCGGCGAAAGGCACCAGCCAAGGGAATTCACCGGTGGGATCCAGCGACGCGCCGGGATCCAAGCCAAAGGTGCCGTATTCCGGGGCCAGCTTGACCTCGGCGATGATCTCGTCGTCGACCTCTGGGCCAAAAAGACCAGCCGGCGACTGGGTCTGTCCGGTGGCATAGGCCCAGACAAACATCCGGCCAGTCATGATGTACAAGGCGGTGTCGTCAAGCTTTGGCAAGGCGTCCATGTCAACCGACTCTTCCGGCAGCCCGGTCAAGTACAGGACTAGTTGGGGCATATCAAAGACCGGCATGGGGGTGCCCGCCATGGGCAGGATCACCTGTAGATAACAGAACCAGCCCAGCATGTGAACGGCGCCCCTGGCCGTCAGTGGCGTCATCACCTGCGCCGGATTGCCGGTGCCGGTTCTCATGGCCCTGAGCAGGTCCATATTTTCATCCAAGACCTTGTTTTGCTGGTCGACCTCACCCCAGCTCGACCCGGCCAACGCCTCGTTGCGGCTCTTGGTGGCGACGTGGATTTGGTCCTTGACCACCGGTTCGCCATACTGCCTGGCCACGGCGCGGGTGAAGGCGTTGATCTGGTCAGTGGCTTGCTTAACCTCAGCCACGGTGAACTGCCGGTCGCCAAAAGCCAAGGCGACGGTTTCGTCATCGGCCGCGTTTTTGCCTCCACCTTGGGCGCAGCCGCCCACGCCAGTCATCACCAGCGCGGCCGCAACCAAACCAACAATTGCGCGCAGTCGTCTTGCAGAGCTCACGGGGGGCTTCCCTTCTTCATGGCACCGGCGGCGCATCCGGCCTGGCCGGCGCATCACCGCAATACATCCTATGATTCAATTCGGCTCGGTTTCTGTGACCAGGTCCTGGACCAGGTCGGTCAGCCAGCGTACCAAGTCGGGGCCGACCGCCGCAGCCTGGCCCAGTTGGGCCGGCCTGGGCAAGGCCACCAGGACGGTGCGAAGGGCCGGTTTGATGACCGTACCTTTGCAGATCCGCGAGAGCCGGAGCTGTTTCGATTCGGGAAGCTCAAGCGGGTGTAAACGGATATAGCGGCCCTGAGCCGAAATCTCGCTAATTCCAGCCGCCCGGGCCGCCCAACGCAGCCGGGTGACATCGAATAGAGCCTCAGTTGGGGCGGGCGGTGTGCCGTAGCGGTCCGCCAATTCGCTTTGGACCTCATCCAAATCTCTCTGGTTCGAGGCCGCCGCGATCTTGGTGTAAGCCTCCAGGCGCAACCGGTCGTGGTCAATGTAGTCCTGCGGGATGTGGGCGTCGACAGGTAGTTCAACAGTGACCTCCGCTGCCGGCTGGGCCTCACCTTTGGAGGCCGCCACGGCCTCAGAAATCATCCTGAGGTACAGATCAAAACCAACCCCGGCAATATGGCCGGATTGTTCGCCGCCCAGTAAGTTGCCGGCGCCCCTGATCTCCAGGTCTTTCATCGCCACCTGCATACCGGCGCCCAGCTCAGACTGGGTGGCAATAGTGGTCAACCGGTCATGGGCTGTTTCGGTCAGGGTCTCGCCGGCCGGGTAAAGGAAATAGGCGTAAGCCCGCTCCCTGCCCCGGCCCACCCGGCCGCGCAATTGGTGCAGCTGCGGCAGGCCAAACTTCGAAGCCCCGTCAACGATCAAAGTGTTGGCATTAGCAATATCGAGTCCAGTTTCAATGATGGTGGTGCAGACCAACAAGTCAATCTTCTTGTCCCAAAAATCGATAATGACCTGCTCCAACTGGTTTTCGCTCATCTGGCCGTGGGCCACCGCCACACGGGCTTCCGGCACCAGCTGGCTGACCTGGGCGGCCACCTTGTTAATAGAACGGACTCGGTTGTGGACATAGAAGACCTGGCCGTCGCGCAGTAATTCGCGCCGGATGGCGGCGGCCGTTTGCCCAGGCGTGGCCGGCCCCACAAAAGTCAAAACCGGCTGGCGCTCTTCCGGCGGTGTGGCCAGGGTCGACATTTCTCGGATGCCGGAAACCGCCATTTCCAAGGTCCGCGGGATCGGTGTGGCGCTCATTGACAGCACGTCGACCGTGGGCCACTGGGCCTTCAGTGTCTCCTTGTGCTCAACCCCGAATCGCTGTTCCTCATCGACTATGACCAGACCCAAGTCTTTGAAGCGGACAGTGCCAGTCAGCAGCGCATGTGTGCCGATGACCACATCGACCTGACCCTGAGCCAGCTCGGTCTTGGTCTGTTCAGCTTCGCGCTCGGATTGGAAACGAGACAGCGGTTTGACCGTCACCGGGAACGGAGCCAAGCGGTCAGCAAAGGTCTCGAGGTGCTGGCGCACCAGCAACGTGGTGGGCGCCAGCACGGCCACCTGTTTGGAGTCTTGGACCGCCTTGAAAGCCGCCCTAACCGCGATTTCGGTTTTGCCGTAGCCAACATCACCGCAGATCAGGCGGTCCATTGGCGCCAGGCGCTCCATATCGCCTTTGACCTCGTCAATGCTGCCCAGTTGATCTGGCGTCTCAACGTAAGCGAAGGCGTCTTCAAGCTCACGTTGCCAGGGTGTGTCAGGCGAAAAGGCGAAACCCTTGGTGGCCATGCGTTTGGCGTAGAGCCTGATGAGCTCGCCAGCCATGTCTTGGACGGCTCGGCGGGCTCTAGCCTTGGTGGCGGACCAATCCGCACCGCCCAGTTTCGACAGCGCCGGGTTCTCCCCGCCCATGTACTTGGTCACTTGGTCCAGCGAATCGGTTGGCACATAAAGCCGGTCTGGGCCCTGGCCGCGACGCGAGGCGGCATATTCCATAACCAGGTATTCGCGGGTCGCCTTGGTCGCGCCGCTGCCAACCGTCCGGCTAATCAGCTCGACAAACCGGCCCACACCGTGACGCTCGTGTACCACCAGGTCACCGGCCCTGAGCTGGAGCGGATCGACACCCGCCCGCCGCCTGGCCGGCAGCTTGCGCATGTAACGGGTGGTGGGCCCGGCCCGGCCAGCCAGGTCGCGTTCGCAAATGACGGCCAGTTTGAGACTGTCAATGACGTAGCCAGCCCCGGCGGCAGTGGTGACGTGGACCAGCCCAGGCTCGACCTTTGGTCCGATGGCCTCAACCAACCTGGCCGGTACGTCTTCGCCACTAAGGCGCTCGACTAGTCGTTTAGCCGGTCCGTGGCCTTCGGTTGTCAAGACCACCCGCCAGCCCTGGTGGACCCACTGTTTCAGCTGGTCGATGGCCTGGCCTAGGCGTTCTTGAAAACCAGGCGCAACCCCGGCTGCCACCTCTACGAACTCGACTTGAGCGGCGGCATCGGGCATCCGGGCCGATGCCGTGTCCCCGTCTTCGCCTACAACCTCACCCTGGGTGGGCAGGCCAAAGCTACCCAGCGTCCACCAACTGTGGCCAGCGGCGGTGGCGTGGGCCTGCAACTGGTCCATGTCCCAGAAGGTGCCGGTTGATGCTGGCCGGTCCGCCCCTAGCTGGCCCGCGTCTACCGCGTGCGACCCGGCGGAGGGCCTTGACCCTCCTAGGGCGGCCGCTTCCCAGGCCGCGGCCAGAAACTCGGCGTCGGTGGCTGCTAGGTCCTCGGCTCTGCGGCGCAGACGCTCAGGTTCAACCAAGACCAGCAGCGCGCCGGGCGGCAGCTGGTCCACCACCGGCACCATTTGCTCCACTAGCAGCGGGGTCAGTGCCTCCATGCCCTCGACCGCCAAACCCTGGCTGATCCGGGTGGCCATATCTTCTAGACCGGGCAGTTGGCTAGCCAGGTCTTTGGCTCGCTGCCTGACGTCACTGGTCAGCAGCAATTCGCGGCAGGCCGGCGCCCAGAGTCCATCTGGTGCTGGGTCACTGGAACGTTGGCTGGCCACGGCGAAAAACCGGATCGACTCGACTTCATCACCCCAGAAGTCAATCCGGATGGGGTGGTCTTCGTTGGGGGCAAAGACATCCAAGATGCCGCCCCGCACGGCGTACTCGCCGCGTCTGGTGACCATGTCGACCCGGTTGTAGGCGGCGCGGCCCAGCTGGTCTGCGATCTGTCCTAGTTGAGCCTGCTGGCCGGTCTGCAGTCTGACCACCGGCACCTCGCCAAGCTGGCTGATGACAGGTTGGAGGATTGAGCGGATTGGCGTGCATAGCAGGCTGATGGGCCCGTGAGGGCCGGATTTGTCTGGGTGGGCCAGGCGGCGGAAGACGGCCATTCGCCTGGCCAAAGTGTCCGGCCTGGGCGACAGCCGTTCGTGGGGCAGTGTTTCCGGTGCCGGCAAGACGGCGATAGTGTCCGCCGGAATGAAGGCGGCGGCGGCTTTGGCTAGTTCCTCCGCTGCGGTGGTTGAACCCGTCACCGCCACTACCGGTGGCCCGCCGGCCTTGTTTGGGGCTTGGACCATGGCGGCCAGCAGGGCCGGCCAGATGCCGGCCACGGCCGAAATGGCCAGGCGGTCGGTCTGGCTCGAACCTGTTTTGGCCGTGCGGTCGGTCTTGTCTTGATCTGCCTGGGCCGGGCTGTCGCTTTGGCCCGGCTCGGTTGCCGATAGGCGTGCCACCGCCCGCTCGACAACCCGGCCAAAGCCTGACTCCTGGCGCAGGATCTGGCTCAGATTGGCCAGGCTCATGTTTGGTCTTTCGAATGGAACTTCAGTTGGGCACTGTCCAGGCCCTTCAGAACAATCATTTCGACCGCGTTGGCCGCCCGCTCGACCAAATCCGCCACGTCCGGGTTCTGGGCCTGAGGGAAGGGGCCAAGCACATAGTCCGCCGCCGCCACCTGGCCCGGGGGCCGGCCAATACCGGCCCTGACCCTGATGTAGTCCTTGGTACCCAAGGCCTTGGAAATGTCCTTCAGGCCGTTGTGGCCGCCCTCGCCGCCGCCGCGTTTGAGCTTGAGTTCGAAGGCCGGCAGGTCAAGGTCGTCATGAACCACAATGACGTGTTCGGGGTCAATACCAAAGTAGGCGACCAACTGGCTGACAGGGCCACCGGAAAGGTTCATGTAGCTGAGCGGTTTGGCCAACACCGCCCTGGGGCCAGGCACGCCGCCAGGCCCCAGGCCAATGCGCACGGCCGCCGCCAAGGCCCGCCCGTTCGCCCGGCTGGCAAACCCAACCCCGGTCCTGGCGGCCAGCTCATCAGCTACCAGGTAGCCCAGGTTGTGCCGGGTGGCGGCGTATTTGGCCCCAGGGTTGCCCAGACCTGCAATCAGCCACATCGACTTATCGCTTTGGTTATTCTTCCTCGGCTGGTGCTTCTTCGCCCTCGGCCTCGGCCAGCTCTTCGTCTTCTTCCTCGACCTCGGTGGGCAGTTCTTCTTCGATCACTCGTGGCACGGTCACAGTCACAATGACGGCTTCCGGCTCGGCCAGAGCCTCGACGTTGGCCGGCAAGACCAGGTCAGCCAGTCTAATGACGTCGCCTTCGGTCAGGCCGTCCACCGACACTGCAATGTGATCCGGCACTTGCAGGGCCTCAGCCCTGACCCGCAGTTCCTGCATATCCAAAATGGCAATGCCGGCCACTGGCTCGCCTTCGATCCGCATGGGCACATCGGCCTCGATCTTCTCGCCCCGCCTGACCACCTGCAGGTCGACATGCTCAAGCACGTCAGTCACCGGGTGGCGCTGGATTTCGCGGGCAATGGTCAGGCTCTTTTTGCCGTCCAGCTCGATCTCCAGCACGGCGTTGGCCTGGCGCAAAGCCAAATAGGTGCCATGGCCAGGTAGCGATACGTGAATCGGCATCTCGCCACGTGAATGCATTACAGCCGGCACCAGCCCGGCCCGGCGGGTGCGGCGGGCCGCACCCTTGCCAAATTCGGTCCGCGCCTCAGCTACGAGTTGGGTTTCTACCACCGGACTCCTCCAAACTTGTGGCCCGGTTTGCCGGGCTTGTCTTCAACTAGTTCATCAGCCCGGGCCAAGATGCGCGCCGGCCGCTGGCCTGGGCCAAAGGCCCTTGGCGCGCGCCGTGTCGATCACGGAGGCCCAAAGGGCCTCCCTCGCCTAGGCAACCGGGTCATCATACTCCACCTCCGCGGGCTCGAGTCTCAGCCGAAAGCGACCCTGGGCCGGATTTGGCCCGCTACCGCTTGATGGAGTTGGACTAGATCTTGCCGACTAGATCGGCACCAGGCTTGAGCACCTCGCCGCCAAAGGCCCATTTGGCTGGGCAGGCGTCGGACGGATTTGCCGCAACCCATTTGGCGGCCTTGACTTTGCGCAGCGTATCTGCGGCGTTGCGGCCAACCGGGCCGTCGGAGATCTCAATCGCCTTGATTTGACCCTCGGGGTCAACTAAGAAGGTGCCACGCTCGGCTAAGCCGGCATCTTCGATCATGACCTCAAAGCCGCGGCAGATTTGCCCAGTCGGGTCGCCCACCATGGGGAAGGCGATCTTGCCCACGGCCTCAGAGCTCTCGTGCCAGGCCAGGTGGGAGAAGTGGGTGTCGGTGGAAACCGAGTAGACCTCCACGCCCTCTTCTTGGAACTGGGGATACAGGTCCGCCAAGTCACTTAGTTCGGTGGGGCAGACGAAAGTGAAATCGGCCGGATAGAAGAAGACCACGGACCAGTGACCCAGCAGCGTTTGGTCGGTCATATCGTGGAAGTCGCCGTTCTGGTAGTAGGTGGCGGCGAACTCGGGGATGCGGGTGTTGAGACGGGACATGCTGTCTTGAACTCCTTTGGTTAGACCCTGTCTGGGGGTAGCTATGGTAACTATAAAGGACCGGAGCCCTTTGCCAATTCCCGTCCTCCCATTCCGCCACGGCGGGTGAGGTCTGGCCTGGGCGCCTGGCGGCTAGTCTACGGCCAAGAACAGGACTACTAGGCGTTGCCGTCAAACAGTGATGTGACCGAGCCGTCGTCGAAAACCTCGCGGATAGCCCGGGCGATTAGCGGCGCAATCGACAATACGGTCAGCTTCTCAAAACGCTGGTCCTCATCCAGTGGCAGCGTGTCGGTCACCACAACCTCGCTGATACACGACTTTTGCAGCCGTTCAACGGCCGGCCCAGACATGACCGCATGGGTCGAGGCGACCAAGACCTGGGCGGCGCCGTTGTCCTTTAGGGCCTGGGCAGCTTGAACAATGGTGCTGGCAGTGTCGATCATGTCATCGACTATGACGCAGGTCCGGCCTTCAACCTCACCGACCAGCTCATGCACTTTGACCTGATTGGCCATCGTTGGATCACGGCGTTTGTGGATTATCGCTAGAGGCGCCCCCAAGCGATCCGACCAGTGATCTGACAAACGCACCCGTCCGGCATCGGGCGAGACGATAGTCAACTTCGAGCGGTCTACCCGGGTGCGCACATAGTTGGCCAAGACCGGCAAAGCCCACAAGTGGTCAACCGGACCGTTGAAGAAACCCTGGATCTGGGAGGTGTGCAGGTCAACCGCCATTAGACGGTCGGCCCCGGCGGTTGTGAACAGATCCGCCATCAGCCTGGCGCTTATCGGTTCGCGGCCACGGTGCTTCTTGTCCTGACGGGCGTAGGCGTAGAACGGCGCCACCACTGTGGTCGACTTGGCTGAGGCCCGCTTGGCCGCGTCGCACATGATCAGGTGTTCCATTAACCATTGGTTTACTGGGCTGGTATGCGACTGAAGCACAAAAGCGCTGGCGCCCCTAACCGATTCGCCAAAGCGAACGTAAATCTCACCGTTGGCAAAGTCATAGGCGGAAGTTGGCACCAGATCGCAGTGCAGCTCGTCAGCCACCGCCTGGGCCAACTCTGGGTGGGCTCTGCCTGCGATCAGTACCATCCGCTTTTCTGTGTCGTGGCTAACGATCCCGCTGACCAAGGCCCTGTCCCCTCTGTTGCGCGTTCGGGTGGGTGTGGAGATGGAGTTGACGTTGCCAGTGGGAAGCCCTGCCCCCGAGGGAGTGCGGCTGACAAGCACAGCTTAGCGCCCGGAGGGGCGGGGTGGCCGCCAGGTGACTAAGCCGCGCCGTCTTCTTTGGTCTGAGCCTTTGCCGCGGCCTCTGCGCTATCCGAACCGGGGCGTTTGGCCGCCGTCCAGCCTTCGATGACGCGCTGGTCCTTGCCGCCCAGCGCCAATGCGCCCGGTGGCACGTCACCGCGAATGACCACACCAGCACCGGAGTAGGCGCCGGCTCCGACGTTGATAGGGGCCACCAGCACGTTGTTTGAGCCGATCCTGGCAGCCGGGCCAACCTCGCACTTCGATTTCTTGACGCCGTCGTAGTTGGCGAAAATTGAGCCAGCGCCAATATTGGCCGCCTGATGCACTATGGCGTCACCGACATAGGCCAAATGCGGCACTTTGGCTCCGTCGCCTATATCGGCCGCCTTGAGCTCGGTGAATGAACCGGCTTTGGTGTCCGCGCCTAGGACCGTGCCGGGCCTCAGATGCGTGAAAGGGCCAACGTTGGCGCGCGGGCCAATCACGGCCTGGTTGGCCACGGTCCGGTCGACCTTGGCGCCAGCCCCGACCTGGCAGTCAGTCAAGGTGGTATATGGGCCGATGACGGCGCCGGCCTCGGCTTTGGTGTTGCCCCTCAGATCGGTGCCCGGCTCGAGGGTGACATCCGGGGCTAGCTCGACCCCAGGTCCTATCTGGGTGCTGGCCGGGTCGACGATGGTGACACCATCCAGCATGGCGGCCTCAAGGCGGCGGGCGTTGATTTCCTGGGCCGCTTGGGCCAGTTGTTGGCGGTCATTGACGCCCTGAATGACATGGGGGTCCTCGCAAATCAGGGCGCGCACTGGCATGCCCGCCTGGCGGGCAAGTTCAACGGTGTCAGTCAAATAGACCTCGCCTTGGTCGTTGTCGTTGTCTACATGATCCAGGGTCTGGTGCAGGGCGCGGGCCTGGAAAACATAGGTGGCCGAGTTGATTTCGCAAATCTTGGCCTGTTCTTCGGTCGTATCGCGCTGCTCAACGATGGCCTCGACTTGGCCGTCGCCACCGCGAACAATGCGGCCGTAGCCATAGGGGTCCTCGACCTCGGCGCTGAGGATGGTGATGGCGTTGGAATCCGCCTGATGCGCTTGAAGCAGGGCTTTGAGGGTTTGCCCGTCTAACAGTGGTGTGTCGCTGGCCATCACCAACACTCCCCCAGCGGCCTTGACGCCGGCCGCGTCCATGGCGACCAGGGCGCATTGGACGGCCCGTCCCGTACCGGGAATGTCGTCTTGGTCCGCCACCAGCACGTTGGGGTCCAATGCCAGTGCTTCCGCCGCCACCTCATCGCGGCCGTTGCGCACCACCACCACGATTCGTTCAGGGTCAAGCTCAGCGCCAGCGGCCATGGCGTAACCCAGCAGGCTCCGGCCGGCAGCTTGGTGCAGCACCTTTGGCTTGATCGACTTCATCCTGGTGCCCTGTCCAGCGGCAAGGACTAAAACGACGGGTTTGAGCATGCAAAACTCCTGTTCGATTGGCGGCCAAGGAACGGGCGATGACGCTATTTCCTTGAACCAGGCTGTGCTGTTGTGTCCCGTTGGCCCAGGCCATCACTTGGCATCTGCCTTGACCGACGCGGCCGCTCCGCCCCCAGGACTCGAACCTGGACTAAGGGCACCAAAAACCCCTGTGCTGCCTATTACACCAAGGCGGAATGCGCCTACCTAGTTTGCCACGGATCGCCAAACAGACGAACCAGCCGGCAAGTCGCCGATCCGGCAGAATAGTGCCATGCCCCGCGCCAAGACCCAGCGAGCCCGTATGTCCGGCCACGAACGACGCGAGCAGTTATTGCTGGTGGCACGGTCGTTGTTCGCCGAAAAGGGCTTCGACTCAACCTCAGTGGAGGAGATCGCGGCCAGGGCCGAGGTCTCCAAGCCGGTGGTTTACGAACACTTTGGCGGCAAAGAGGGCATCTACGCCGTGGTGGTTGATAGGGAGGTCAAGGAGCTTTCGGATCGGCTGCGGCGGTCGCTTAGCTCGGAGGGTCATCCCAAACGGGTGGTCGAGCGGACCGCGCTGGAGCTACTGGACTACATCGAGGATCACGAAGACGGTTTCAGGATCCTGGTACGCGACTCACCCATGGCCCAGGCCACCGGCCCGTTTAGCTCAATGCTGGGTGATGTGGCCGGTCAGGTCGGCGCGCTACTTAGGCAAGAATTTGCCGTTCACAAGCTCGAACCAGCTAACTCGACGATTTACGCCCAAATGTTGGTCGGCATGATCGCCTTTACCGGCCAGTGGTGGCTGGAGGAACGTCAGCCGGATAAGACCCAAGTGGCGGCCCATTTGACTAACTTGGCCTGGAACGGCCTGCGCGGCATGGAGTCAAAGCCGCGGGTGGCCAACCCCAAAAACCAATAGCCAGCTGCTTGTAGTGTGAAGTCCGTGTCCGCAGCTTCCGAGAGACGGTCTGACGCCACCGAGCGCGTGATCTCGGCCTGGCGCCGCGAGCGCCCGGATCTGGAAGTGGCGCCAATGGAAACTTGGAGCCGGATCACGCTTCTGGCCAAGTACCTGGACCAGGCTCGCCGCGAGGTTCTAAGCGGTCACGGCCTGCAAAGCTGGGAGTTCGACGTGCTGGCGGACCTGCGCCGGGCCGGAGCGCCCTACGAGCTGAGACCGGGCCAAATGACCGCTCAGATGATGGTCACCAGTGGCACCATGACCAACCGGATTGACCGCCTCGAGGCCAGCGGCCTGGTTGAACGCCGCTCTGACGCGGCCGACGGCCGGGTCACCCAGGTTCGCTTGACTGATGCCGGCCGCGACGCGGTGGACGGTGCCCTGGCCGATCTGCTCCAACGCGAAGCCCAGTTGATGGCACCGCTGGCCCAGAGCCAGGGCGGCGATCTGGCGGCCATGTTGGGCACCTTGCTGGCCCGTTTCGAGGCTGAGGGCTCAGCCGGCCCGGGCGGCCGCGCCAGCTGATGGCTCATCTGCTTGGCGCCCAGTCGCTGTCGCTGACCTACCCCAATCGCGTGGTCTTGGACCAGGTCTCCCTGGGGCTGAGCGATGGCGACCGGGTCGGTGTAGTCGGTCGCAACGGCGACGGCAAGTCCTCCTTGCTGGGTCTGCTGGCTGGGCGTCTATTGCCCGATGCCGGCCGGGTCACCCACCCTGGTGATGTCACGATTGGCCTTTTGGAACAGACCGACCACTTGGACGCCCAGGCCACCGTCCGCCAAGTGGTGGTTGACGGCGCAGCTGACCACGTCTGGGCAGGGCAGGGCCAGGCCCGCGAGATCATGACTGCCCTGCTGGCCGATGTCCGGCTCGAGACGCCGGTAGGTGAGTTATCCGGCGGCCAGATGCGCCGAGCGGCCTTGGCCCGGATCCTATTGGGCAGCTGGGATGTGCTATGCCTAGACGAACCGACCAACCACCTAGACATGGTGGCCATTACTTGGCTGGCCGGCCACCTGCGGCAGCGCTGGCCACCTGGGCGCGGCGCCCTGCTGGTAGTGACCCATGACCGCTGGTTCCTTGATCAGGTCTCGAATGCAACCTGGGAGGTGCACAGTGGCCAGGTGACCGCCTTCGAAGGCGGTTACGCCGCCTACGTGCTGCGCCGAGTCGAACGCGACCAACAGGCAGCTGCCCAGGCTCAGCGCCGCCGGTCGTTGCTGCGCAAGGAGCTAGCCTGGCTGCGCCGCGGTGCTCCAGCCAGGACGTCAAAGCCAAAGTTCCGCCTGGACTTGGCCGAGGCCCTGATCGCCAATGAGCCGCCACCGCGCAACCAGGTCGAACTGGAACGTTTGGCCATGTGCCGCCTGGGCAAAGACGTGGCCGAGCTTGATGACGTCACCGCCGGCTTCAATGGCCGGCCGGTACTAAGCCACGTCAATTGGCTGATTGGCCCCGGCGACCGGATTGGCCTGCTCGGCGCCAACGGCGCTGGCAAAACCACCTTGCTAAGCCTGGTCGCAGGGTTAATGAAACCCATGTCCGGACGGGTCAAACGCGGCAAAACTGTCCGCGCGGCGACCCTGCATCAAGACCTGCGTGAACTAGGTGAATGGGAGGATCAGCCGGTTCGCCAGGTCATGGCCCGGATGAAAGCCAGCTACCAATCAGGTGGCCGGGCGGCCGGAGCTTGGACCGGTGGTGGCCGCCAGGCCACACCCGGTTGGAGCGCGGGCAGTCAAGAGATGACGCCTGGCGCCATTTTGGAGCGCCTTGGATTTGGCCCGGCCCATATGGCGACTTTGGTCCGGTCTTTGTCAGGCGGCCAGCGGCGGCGGCTGCAGTTGGCCATGGTGCTGATGGAAGAACCCAATGTTTTGATCCTGGATGAGCCGTCCAACGACCTAGACACCGACATGCTGGCCGCCATTGAGGACCTACTGGACTCCTGGCCAGGCACGCTGATCGTGGTGACACACGACCGCTACCTGATGGAACGCACCACCGACAGTCAGTGGGCCATCCTTGACGGCCACCTGCGCCACCTGCCGGGCGGCGTTGACCAATTCATCGAGCTGTCCTCCACCAGCCCGCCTGCCACTGGCGAGGTTGAGCCTAGGCATAAAACCTCACCCAACCAGCCCTCTTCCCGCCAGAGCGAGGTTTGGCCCAAGCCCGGCACCGGCCAACCCCCGACCCGCGAGACTGAGCCTTCGCATAAACCCAGCACCAGTCCTGGCCAAGATGACAGCGCCACCAAAGCCCCGGCATCGGACGCCAAAGCCATCCGGGCAGCCAAGAAACGATTGGCGGCGGTGGAACGACGCCTGGAGCGGCTGCGAGCCCAACGCGACCAAGTCAACGAGCAATTGATCCAGCACGACCCGACCGATTTCGCCGGCCTGGCTCCGCTGACCACCCGTCTAGCCGAACTGACTGAGGCCATCGCCGCAGAAGAAGACAGCTGGCTCGTCCTGGCCGACCAAGCCGGCCTGTAACCAGCCCAGTCCCGGCGGGAGGCAGGTTTGGCAGAATGTCCAACAGCACAGTCTCGCGGCAGCCAAGGATGCCGGTGCCGCGAGCCGAGGCAGGAGGTTGGACAAAGTGGCTGAGGCGAACCAGTCAGCATTCCGGGCCGAATACCACACCCTGGTGGTGGCCGCCTGCGAGTGGAGGGCCATGCAAGCCGACCCAGAGGTGCTGGCCGGGCGGGTCTTTGATCGCCTGGCCTGCCAGAACGCAGCGCCCGATCTGCACCAAGCCTTCCAGCTGGTCCAACAGGTCGTTGACGAGACTTATCGGGAAGACTCGGGCCGGCGCACAATCATGGAGGCGATCGCCGGCTCGCGCGGCGCTCCGCTGCCAAACGAACCGGCAGATAGTCAAGAGGCAGGCGCTTTGCGCCAGGCCCTGGCCCAGTTGGGCCGGCGGGAACGAGAGATCCTGCAACTGGCTTACTGGGATGAACTGGCGCGGCCGGAGATTGGCCTGGTGCTGGGACTCGAGGCCGTCGCGGTCGAGACCTGGCTCGAACGGGCCCAAGCCAGATTCGCCTTGCTGGCAGGGCGCCGGACCGGCATCGATGCGACCGGCGCCGATTCACCTGGCCTGCTGCGCTCGATCAAACCCGGTAACCGCAGCCGTTAGCAATAAGACTTGACCAGGCGCTGGGGTCCTAGCGGGCCAGCGGTCCAGGCGCCGGACCGGTGACAGTGTGGCAGCGCAATTCGGGGTTGGACTGGCCAATCACAGTGGCCAAATGCCTGGCGTGGGCCGGGCCGGCCGCCAGCACGGCCACAGTTGGCCCCGAACCGGTGACGATGGCACCCAGCGCCCCAACTTCCTTGGCCAACGCGATGGTTTCGACCAGAGGCGGACAAGCTTCGGTGGCGGCTGGCTGCAAATCGTTGCGCAGCCATTGGCCGATGTCACCGGCCTCACCTTGGCCAAGAGCCTCGACCAGTTGGCGTGGCGGCTGAGTGGGCAGGCTACGTTCGGCCCCAGCCCTAGCGCTGTCAAGGCGATCGAAGATAGCCGGAGTCGATAGCCCACCCCCTGGCCGAGTGGCCAAAACCCAATGCAGGGCGGCCGGGCAATCTAGGGTCTCGAGCTGTTCGCCGCGCCCCGATCCCAGAGCCGTGCCGCCATCGAGGCAAAAGTTGACATCCGAGCCCAGGCCGGCGGCCAGTTGGTGCAGTGCCGCCTTATCAAGTCCGGCCTGCCAATAACGGTTGGCCGCCACTAGGGCAGCGGCCGCGTCGGCGCTGCCTCCAGCCAGTCCTCCGGCCACCGGCACAGACTTGGTGATGTCGATTTTGACCTCGGCTGGCACACCAGCCACTTGAGCCACCGCGCGGACGGCTCGAACCGCCAGGTTTTCCTCACTCATTGGCACCAGTGCGCTGTCCAGGCCGTTCACAACCACCTCGATTTTGGCGGCCACCGGCGGTCGCAGCGTCACCTCTTCGTACAAGTCAACCGCCTGGAAGACAGTCAGGAGCGGGTGGTAGCCATCTGGCCTGGGTGATCCCGCCAGCAACAGCAGGTTGATTTTGGCCGGGGCGGTCACGGTGACATCGGCTATTTGGGTCGTCATGGCGCCTCCATCAGTCCAAGAGCCCCGGCAATTCTGGCGAAGTCGGGGGCAGCTAACTGCTCGCCACGCTGCGACGGTTCAACCTTGGCCTTGATTAGGGCAGCCTCGGCTGCCTCTTTCGAACCGGCCAGTCCCGACAGGGCCGAGCGCAAGGTCTTGCGCCGCTGGGCAAAGGCGGCGTCGATGACCCGGGCCACTGCCGGGTACTGGGCCGCCTTGAGATGCCCAAGCTCACTTAGGCTGCTGTGGGGTTCGTCAGTTGGGCCCCAACGTTGGAATAGGACAAGCGAACTGTCAACCCTTGGGACCGGGTAGAAGACGTTTCGGGGCACTTGGCCGGCCAGGCGGGCCGTGCCCCACCAGGCCAGTTTGGCGCTCGGTACGCCGTAGGTCCGCGAACCGGGTTTGGCCACCAGGCGGGCGGCTACCTCGGCCTGGACCATGACCAGGGCTTTGGTGATGAAGTCGAAGCGCTCGAGATAGGTCAGCAGCAGCGGCACAGCCACGTTGTAGGGCAGGTTGGCCACCAAGGCGGCCGGATTATGCCAAAGCTCGGTCTCGCGGGCTTGGGTGGGGGTATGCGAAAGCTCGGTCTCGCGGGAATTGGTTGGGCTGGAGGGGGTAGTGGTGGGGTTAGGGCTGGCCGGCAGCTCAGTCACATCCAAAGCGTTGGCCGTCACCACAGTTAGGCGATCGGCCAGGCCGGCCGCCCGCCCAGCCACTGTCAGGGGCAGTTGAGCCGCCAGGACAGGGTCAAGCTCGATAGCCGTGACATGGTGTCCGGCCGCCAACAGGGCCAAGGTCAGCGAACCCAAACCGGGGCCTACTTCAATGACGTGGGGGCCGGCATCGGCCAACTTGACAATCCGGCAGACCGTGCCCGGGTCTACTACAAAGTTCTGCCCTAGTGATTTGGACGGATGCAACTCCAGGCGCCGGCACAAGGACAGGACCTCGGAGGGGCCAAGCAGGCTGACGCCAACCGGCGCCGCATCATCGAAGCTCAGTACCAGCCCTTTTGCTGGAACGCGCCCCAGGCGCCGCAGGGTGTGGCGTAACGACCCTTGATGTAACCCAAGCCCCAGGCAATTTGTGTAGCCGGGTTGGTGCGCCAATCGGCTCCGGCCGAGGCCATCTTTGAGCCGGGCAAAGCTTGAGGAATGCCATAGGCGCCCGAGGACGGGTTGGAGGAGTTAACTCGCCAGCCTGATTCACGTTCCCACAAGGCCACCAGGCAGGCGAATTGGTCATCGCCCCAGCCGTACTGGTTGGCCATCATTTCCTTGGCGATGGCCTGGGCACTGCCCGGAGAGACATTGATAGGCACATTGGGCACATTGGTGGGCTTTGGCGCCTCCTTGGTGCCAACCAAGGTGATCTCGTCAACCGGCGCCACCACAATGGTGTCCATGACCACGGTGCGCTCAAGCTCAGTGTCACCGGCCATGGTGGCGACATAGGTCACCAGCCGCTGGCCGGCCTTGCCCTCTTGAACCACCTTGGTGGTGCCTTTGGCCATCGTGGCGTCTTTCTTGGTGACCTTTTCGAACGGCAGGACGATTGTCTGGGAGCCGTCAGTGATGAAGGCCCGCTCTACTGTGATGGTCTGGCCCGGCTTGGTCGGCTGGTCAAGTGCCGGGTTGACCTGGTCATCTGGCCCCAAAACTACGCCTAACGCAGTCAAGGCATCGGAGACGGTGGCGGCGTTGGTTTGCGCCTGCAACTTGGCCCCGTCGACCACCACCATCATCACCTTGGGCGTGGAGACAGTGACCACGCTGGTCTGCCGGTCAACCGCAGCCCCCCGGGCGACAGACAACTGGGATTCGGCGGCGCGCACGCCCAGGTCCGCCAAGGCCAGGTCAACTGTCTCGGCGGTGGTCCAGACCACCCGCTGGGCTCCGTCAATGTTCAAAGACAGCGGCTTGGCCAGCCGAACTACGATTTCGCCGCCACGCGGCACGGCCGCTCCAGGCGCCGGTGCCACCAGATCGCGTTCGCCGTAGGTGACGCCTTCCTGTGCCAGCACCGAGCCAACCGAACCGCCAAAAGTGGTTACCTGGGTCGACTCGCCGTCAACGGTTAAGGTGACGGTCTTGTGAGCGGTGGCAAAACCGGTCAGGGCACCGGCCGCCAGCACGGTCGCCGTGACCTTGGCGGTCCAGCCAAGTGCCCGCCGGCGGCCAGACGCGCGGCGCCCATTGGCGCGATGCGTCCGGGATGCCGCACGGGATCCAGAACTCTTCAGAACCAAACTTCGATATCTCCCCGGGAGGGCTCGGGTTGTCTGCCAACATCGACGCTAGCGGATTTTGGCTGATCAGGCCAATCCGATGGCCAGGTTTGTGGACGGCAACTAGGCGGTTTTGACCGCCTGGGCGGGTTCACCAGGTTCCGTAGACCGCCTCAGAATTCGCGCTGACCTGGGCACATGCGGCCTCGAGTGGCATTGACATGGCGCTGGCCAGGCGCCGCATAGTCAGTGCCGCTAGGTATGGGGCATTGGCCCGGCCGCGGTACGGTTCGGCCGTCAGGTAGGGGGCGTCGGTTTCCAGAAGCACGCCCGATGCCGGCAGCTCGCCGACCGCCTCGACCAGGCCTTTGGCGTTGGCGAAGGTAATGGTTCCGGCAAAGGAGCAGTACCAGCCTCGCTCGGCGCAGATACTGGCGAGTTCGGCGCCGGCCGAGAAGCAGTGGAAAACGGTGCGTTCCGGCGCGCCGACCGCCTCGAGGGTTTCGACCACCTCGCGGTGGGCGTCACGGTCGTGGATTTGAAGGGCCAGGCCCAACTCCTTGGCCAGGGCGATGTGGTCCTTAAAGGCTTCGATTTGGGTGTGGTGGTGTTCGGGGCCGGTGCGGTAGAAGTCCAAGCCGGTCTCGCCAATTGCTCTGACCCGCGGGTTGTCGATGGCCCATTGGCGGATCTGGTTGAGTCCGTCTTGGTAGGCGCCCTTGGCCTCAAGCCTGGGCGCTTCATTGGGGTGAATGGCAATGGCGCCAAGTACGGCGGGGTTCTTGACCGCTTCGGTGGCGGTCCAGTAGGCCGAGTCCAGGTCGCAGCCGCATTGGACTATCCGATCCACCCCCACGGCGCTAGCCTTTTCGACTTGACTATCCAAGCTCAGGGCCGGTCTGGGCCACTGGCCTGGCTCAATGTGGGTGTGGTTATCCACCACCGGCGCCGGCAGGGGTTCCGGCAGCGGCGGGTATGAACGGTCCTTGGCCAATTTGGCTGTCCCCCTGTCCGCCGCGCCCACCCCAACCGCGAGGTCGAGCTTTCGCATGACATCATGCCAGGCCTCAACCTCGCGGGTGTTGGTGCTGCTGAGCTCGCCGGTGGTGGGGCCGCCTGGCGCGGCCGGCTAGCCCTGGGAGCGCAGGCGGTCGAGTTCCTCTTCCACCACCGAGTCATCTAGCTTGGCGAAAACCGGGCTGGGTTTGGGTACCACTTGGCCGGCCGGGATTGGCTCGCGTCGCCAGCGGGGCACAGCTTGGCCGTAGTCGCCGGTCAAAATCGGGTAAGACCTGGATGGATCATCCAAATCGGTGACCTGCTCGATCCGCACCTTGCCGCCAAAATCACGCACAAAGCCCAAGGCCTGGTCAACGGCCTGGGCAGCATGGGGCAAATAGGGCGCCAGCAGCGTATTGCAGTCGCTGACCGCCTGGGCTGCGGTGTGGAGGATGCTCGCCATACGCAAGCGAGCGGCATCGTCGCCCTTGGCCAGTTTCCAGGGCGCGGTCTCGGCCAGGTAGGCGTTGACCTGGGCAACCGCTTTCATGGCGGCGGTGATACCAGCCTTTTGCCGATGCCGCGCAATTAGGTCGCTAACCTCGGTGAAAGCCGCCTCGGTGGCGGCCAAGACGGCTCGGTCGGCCTGCTCCAGCGCTTCTGGCCCGTGCGCGGCCGGGATGGCGCCAAGGTTCTTGTGGATCAAATTTACCGTACGGTTAACCAGATTGCCCCAGGCGGCGACAAGCTCGTCGTTGTTGCGGCGTTTGAATTCAGCCCAGGTGAAATCCGAATCTTGGTTTTCAGGACCGGCCACGGCGATGAAATAGCGCAAAGCGTCTGGTTGGTAGCGTTCCAGCAGGTCACAGACGTAGATTACGACCCCACGGGAGGAACTAAACTGCTTGCCCTCCATTGTTAGGAACTCCGAAGAGACCACTTCTGTGGGCAGTTGCAGGCGGCCAAATCTGCCCGGCTGACCGCCGTGCGAGCCCTCGCCGTCGTAGCCCAGCAGCTCAGCCGGCCAAATCTGGGAGTGGAAGGTGATGTTGTCCTTGCCCATGAAGTAGTAGGCCTGGGCCTCGGGGTTGTTCCACCACTGGCGCCACTCCTCGCTGTCACCTTGGCCGGCCAGTGCCCGCCGTCTGGCCCACTCGATCGAAGCGCTGAGGTAGCCCACCACCGCGTCGAACCAAACATAGATCCGCTTGGCGGACTGGTCTTCCCAGGTCGGCAGGGGCACCGGGATACCCCAGTCGATGTCGCGAGTCATGGCTCGGGGCTTAACTTCATCAAGCAGGTTGAGCGAAAACCTGAGCACATTGGGGCGCCAATTGCTGCGCGAGCCCAGCCAAGTCGCCAGGGCATCGGTCAGAGCCGGCAGGTCCAGGAAGAGGTGCTCGGTTTCGATGAACTTGGGAGTCTCACCGTTAATACGGGAGCGGGGACTGATCAAATCGACCGGGTCGAGCTGATTGCCACAGTTGTCGCATTGGTCGCCGCGGGCCGAATCGTCGCCGCAAATGGGGCAGGTGCCTTCGATGAACCGATCCGGCAAAGTCCGGCCGGTTGAGGGTGAAACCGCGCCTTTGGTAGTGCGTTCGACCAGGTAGCCGTTCTTGTACACCTGACGAAACATCTCTTGTACCACTTGGTAGTGGTTGCGGGTGGTGGTACGGGTGAAGAGGTCATAGCTCAGCCCAAGCCTATGTAGATCCTCGACAATGACCCGGTTGTAGCGGTCGGCCAGAGCCTGCGGGCTAACGCCGTCTTGTTCGGCTTGGACCAGAATCGGTGTGCCATGCTCGTCGGTGCCACTAATCATCAGCACTTCGTGGCCGGCCATCCGGGCCGCCCGGGAGAAAACGTCTGAAGGCACACCAAACCCAGCAACGTGACCAATATGGCGCGGCCCGTTGGCATAAGGCCAAGCCACCGCGGAAAGCACCCGTGTCATGGCCCCCAAGCTTAGGGGATGGGCGGGCGACCTTTGCCGGCTGCGATCTGGGGCGTCTGCGCCTGGCAGCTGCGGCGGCAGCGCTTAGGCAGCACCGCCCAAAGAGGCGGGCCGCCGCCTGGCGATGCGGCACCGGCGGACCTCTAAGGCTGTCAACGCAGACGGAAATGCACCCCTCTAGGATTGGGCCATGGCCCAAAACCACCGCGCTCTGATCATTGTTGACGTCCAGCCAACCTTTTGCGAAGGCGGCGAACTGCCGGTGGAGGGCGGCAATGCCACCGCCCAGGCCATCGCCGGTTTTGTGACCGCCCACCCGGATAACTACTGCCTGGTGGTGACAACTCAGGACTGGCACATCAAACCCGGCGACCACTTCGCTGACCAGCCAGATTATGTCGACTCCTGGCCACCGCACGGCCTGGCTGGCAGCGCCAACGCCGAACTTCACCCGGCCCTGGCTGACCTCAGGGCCAATGTCTCGGTCAAAAAAGGACAATTCGCCGCCGCCTATTCCGGTTTTGAGGGCGTCGACGCTTTGGGTCTGCCCCTGGTTGAGCTGCTGAACCTGGCCGGAATCAAGGCCGTTGACGTAGTCGGCATTGCCGAATCGCATTGCGTCATGGCCACCGCCCTTGACGCGGTCAAACACGGGCTGGATTGCCGGGTGCTGACCGACCTGACCGTGCCGGTCACCGAAGAGCTGGGCCAAGCTGCCCGCGAGCGCATGGCCGCAGCCGGTGTCAAACTCGAACCCACCACCGCCGTAGCCTGACCTGCACTAATACCGCGAGACTGAGCTTTGGCATGGGGGCCGGTGCGGAGAACATGGGCCGGGGCGGAGGACATGGGCCGGTGCGGAGAAAGCGGCGTCGTCTCGCGCCGTGACTTGGGGCGATGCGACGCATCGCCAAAGTCACATGCCCGGAGCCAAACCCTGACGACGCCCCTTACCCCGCCCCTCTTTTTTGGGCCCTTGGGTTTCGTGCAAAAGCTCAGTCCCGCAGTGGAGGAGGGGTCTGAGCTTTAGGTTTGGTGGCGGGCTGCTAGGACCGCTTGGTAAACGGCCCGGCGCGAATAACCGTGAGCGGCGGCCTCGGCGGCGGCTGCGTCTTTGAGGCTGTCGCCGGCCTCGACGCGGGCTTCTACCGCCACCACCACGGCCTGTGGGACGTCAGGGGTCTCCACCTCTTGGCCGCCTTCAAGGTTAAGGTCTGCCACTACCGCCTGCGGTCCCTGGGCTTGGGTGCCGCGCGCCTGGCTGGTTTGGGCGCCGGCGACTACCACTGTGACCTCGCCAAGTACGCCGTGGCTGGCCCAGTCGGCTAGCTCGGCCAGCGAACCGCGACGAACCTCCTGGTGAACCTTGGTCATTTCGCGGCAAACCGCTCCGGGCCGGTCTGGGCCAAGGTGGTCGCGCAGCTCGGCCAGGGTTTGGCCAAGGCGGCGCGGCGACTCGAAAAGAACGATGGTGCGCCGCTCGGTCGCCAATTCCTCCAGCCGGCCGCGCCGGCCTTTGGATCTAGGCAAGAAGCCTTCGAAAACGAAGCGTTCGGCCGGCAGGCCAGACAACAGCAGGGCCGTGGTGACGGCGCTTGGACCAGGTGCCACGCCCACGTCTAGCCCGGCATCAATCGCCGCCCGAGTCAAAACAAAGCCGGGGTCTGAAACCAAGGGAGTACCGGCATCGGACACCAAGACCACCAGACCCGAACGCGCCGCCGCCAGCAGCTGCTCCACCCGGGAACGCTCATTATGGTCATGCAGCGAGACAATCCGCCCGCCAGGCTGGACTTTGAGGCGGCGAGCCAGATCGAGCAGTTTGCGGGTGTCTTCAGCGGCAATTACATCGGCCTGGACCAGCAGGCGGCACAGATGGGCTGAGGCGTCTTCGGCCCGGCCCAGCGGCGTAGCGGCGATGACCAAACCGGTTATTGTCCGGTCAGTTCGATCCATGCCCGTACCATATAGGCCCGTGAGACCTGGGCTCGCCAGCCACCTCGGCAGGCTGCGCATGACCGCGGCCCGCTTGCCCAATTGGTGGCCGATGCTGGCGGTGTTGGTCCTAGCTGCCCTAATGCGGTTCGTCAACTTGGGCTTCCCACAAAAGCTGATCTTTGACGAGACCTACTACGTCAAAGACGCCTATTCGCTGCTCAACCATGGCGTCGAGCTGAGCTGGGCGGAGGACGCCAACCCAGCATTCGAAGCCGGCGATTTCTCCTTCCTCCAGACCACCGGCCAGTACGTGGTCCACCCGCCCCTGGGCAAATGGCTGATCGCCTTCGGTATGTGGCTGTTTGGACCCGAATCCGCCTTTGGCTGGCGCTTTTCCGCCGCCCTGGCCGGCACTTTGTGTGTGCTGCTGGTAATGCTGATTGCCCGGAGGCTCTTCAACTCACCTGTCTGGGCCGCCCTGGCCGGGCTGTTCATGGCGGTCGACGGGCAGTCGCTGGTGTTGGCGCGCACCGGCTTGCTTGATATTTTTTTGACGCTGTTCACGCTGCTGGCGCTGTGGTTAGTGCTAAAGGACCGCGCCGTGATGGATGCCCGCTTGGCGGCGCTGCGCCGGCGACCGGTGGGCCACGGGCGACTGGGCCAGCCGCTCTATGACCGCAGCCGCCTGGGCCCAGGCCTGGGTATGCGCTGGTATCTGCTGGCGGCCGGGGTCTCACTGGGCCTGGCCTGTGGCGTGAAATGGTCCGGGCTGTATTTCGTGGCCGTGCTGGGTCTATTGGTGGTGGTCTGGGATTGTTGGGCCCGGCGGCAAGCCGGCGTTCGCTGGTGGCCCCTGGCCGGGGTGTTGCGCGACGGGATCAAAGCCTTTGCGCTGATGGTGCCAGTAGCCTTGGTGGTCTACCTGGGCTCTTGGACCGGCTGGTTGGTGACCAAATCCGGCTACATGCGTGGGTGGGCCGCCGCCAACCCGGGCCAAGGTCTGACTTGGCTGCCACCCGGTTTGCGCTCACTGGTGGCCTACCACCAGATGGCTTGGGGTTTTCACACCACGCTCGACAAACCGCACGACTACCAGTCCAAGCCCTGGGACTGGATGATCCAGTGGCGGCCAACTTCGATGTTTCTCGAGCACGAACCGACCTGCGGATCCGGTGCTTGCACCCAGGCCATCACCGCCCTTGGTAACCCGCTGATTTGGTGGTTTGGGCTGGTTGGCTTGGGCGCGGTGCTATGGGCGGCCGTGATCTGGGCTGACCGAAGGGCTTGGATTATCCTGGCCGGCTACATCGCCGGCTGGGTGCCGTGGCTGTTCTTTGCCGACCGCACCATCTTTAGTTTCTATTCAGTGGTCTTTGTGCCGTATGTGGCGCTGGCCTTGACCTTTGGGCTGGGTAAACTGCTTGGACCACCGGGCGCAACAACCTCTCGCGGCGAGGTTGGCCGGATTTTGGCCGGGTCGGCTGTGGTCCTAATCCTGGCCGCTGCGGCCTTGTTCTGGCCTATTTGGACCGGCGCTTCGATTGCGGATTGGTATTGGCAGTTCCACTACTGGCTACCGTCCTGGTACTAGCTAGCAATAGTGCTAGCATTGCTGCATGCAGCTTGAGCAAGGGGGTGCGGCTTGGAACGACGCACGCTAACGGTGAGGGCTCTACCGCCTGAAACCTACGAAGGGCTAAAGGAGATCGCTGCCCACCACGGCCGGTCAATGGAGGCTGAGGCGCGCCAGATCCTTCAAAGCAGCACCAACCGGCTGCTGCGTTGGACCCGGGATGCGGTCCTGGCCGACCTGTCAGGTCGCGCCGATCTGGCTGATCTGGCGACCCCATACGTGCGATCGGCTGATACCCCACGGCCAGCTGACCTTAGATGAAACTGGTCCTTGACACCATGGTCGCCTCCGAGCTTCGGCGAGCCAGGACCGGCCGGGCAAGCCCAGCGTTCGCGGCTTGGGCCGAAGCGGCTCCACTGGCGAAAGCTTTCATCTCGGTCATCACCCTGCACGAAATGGAGGTTGGCTGTCTGCTGACCGAGCGCCGGGACCCGACGCAGGGCCTGGTCTACCGGGACTGGCTAGAAATGTTGGTTGAGGCATTCGAAGGCCGGGTAGTCCCCGTCAGCCGGGAGGTTGCTTCGGCAGCGGCTGCCTTTCATGTGCCTGATCCGGCGCCCTTCGCTGATGCTCTAATTGCGGCCACAGCGGTGGTGCTTGGCGCCTCGGTGGCAACACGGAACGTTGGTGACTTCGCCCGCTTTGAAGTGCCATTGGTCAACCCGTGGGATGGCCCTGAGGCTTGGACGGGCGGCTAAGTGGCACATCCGCTTTTGTCTCGCGGATTGGGCCAGGTGCGGTACCTCGGTCTCGCTGCAAATGTGGGGTTGACCTGTACTTTTGTCGCGAAGTTGAGCATTGGCAGAGCATTGCCTGTTGCCCGATGCCGGCCCCCACCTCAGTGTCACGGGCTTGGCCGTGTGCGGTACCTCGGTCTCGCTGCAAATGTGGGGTTGAGCTGTGCTTTTGTCGTGTCACTGGGGCAGCTCGCATCCCAGCGTAGGCTTGGGGGACGCAACGAGCCAGAAAGACCCAAGTCATGCCACAGCTGCCAAAACCCTCTGATCTGCTGACTCAGCCGCGCCATATGGCCGGCGCCCGCGCCCTACTGCGCGCCGCCGGGGTAGCCCGCGAAGACTTTGGCAAGCCGATTATCGCTGTGGCCAACTCTTTCACCGAGTTTGTGCCCGGCCACACCCCCCTAGCCCAGGCCGGCCGGATCGTCTCTGAGGCCATCAACCAAGCCGGGGGCATTGCCCGGGAGTTCAACACCATCGCCATCGATGATGGCATTGCCATGGGCCACGGCGGCATGCTCTACTCGCTGCCCAGCCGGGACCTGATTGCCGATTCGGTCGAATACATGGTCTCAGCCCACCGGGCCGATGCTCTAATCTGCGTCACCAATTGCGACAAGATCACCCCGGGCATGCTGATGGCAGCCATGAGGTTGAACCTGCCCACGATCATTGTCTCCGGCGGGCCAATGGAGGGCGGCAGCGCCACCTTGACCAACGGCCAAACCCGCCAGCGCCTTGACCTGGTCGACGTCATGAGTGAAAGCGCCAACCAGGCCACCACCGACGCAGACCTGCAGCGCATCGAAGAGGCCGCCTGCCCCACCTGCGGTTCTTGTGCAGGGATGTTCACCGCCAACTCGATGAACTGCCTGTCCGAGGCCTTGGGCCTGGCCCTGCCGGGCAATGGCACGCTGGTGGCGACCCACACCGCCAGGCGGGAGCTATTCGAAAGGGCGGCCGCCGGCATAGTCCAACTGGCCAATCGCCACTACCAAGATGGCGACCAGAGCGTCCTGCCCAGAGCTATCGCCACCCAGGCGGCGCTCACCAACGCCATGACACTCGACATCGCTATGGGCGGGTCGACCAACACAATCCTGCACATTTTGGCGATCGCCCAACAGGCCGGGGTTGGCTTTGGCCTGGACCAGATCGAGCAATTGTCGCGGCGCGTGCCCTGTTTGGCGAAGATCTCTCCCAATGGCAGCGCTTTGGTTCAAGACGTCCACCGAGCCGGCGGGATTCCAGCCATTCTGGGCGAGTTGCGCCGGGCTGGGCTGTTGGACGATTCGGTTAGCACCGTTCACGCCAGCTCGCTGGCCGAGTGGCTCGACCAGTGGGATGTGCGCTCCGGCCAGGCTTCCGACGCGGCGCGGCGACTGTTTTTGGCGGCGCCGGGTGGGCGTTATTCGCCTGATGGCATGAGCCAGTCAGAGTATTTCGAGTCGCTTGACCTTGACGCGGCGGCGGGCGTGGTGCGTGATGCGGCGCACGCCCATTCAGCCGATGGCGGTTTGGCGGTCCTGCGCGGAAACCTGGCCTTGGACGGGGCGGTGGTTAAGACCGCCGGGGTGGACGAGTCGATTTGGCAGTTCGTAGGCCCGGCGGTGGTTTTCGAATCACAAGAGTCCGCTGTTGAAGGCATTTTGGGCGGCGCGGTCAAAGCCGGCGACGTGGTGGTGATCCGCTACGAAGGACCGGCAGGCGGGCCCGGCATGCAGGAAATGCTCTACCCGACGTCCTATCTCAAGGGCCGCGGCCTGGGCAGAGACTGCGCCTTGATAACTGATGGCCGGTTTTCCGGCGGCACCTCCGGGCTGTCGATTGGCCATATCTCGCCCGAGGCCGCGGCCGGAGGGTTGATCGCCCTAGTCGAAGACGGCGATCTGATCCGGATCGACGTGCCGGGACGGGGTCTGGAGCTGGATGTGCCAGCGGATGAACTGGCCCGCCGCCGCGATCAAATGGAACGCGGTCCTGGTTACTTGCCCCTTGGCCGCGACCGGCCTGTCTCTCAGGCCTTGCAGGTCTATGCCGCCCTGGCTAGCTCAGCCGACAAAGGGGCGGTGCGCGACATCAGCCGCCTTGGTTGATGCGGGCAAGAGGCGGGCTCGCAGGTGGGCGGCTGGCCCGGCTGTCCGGGCCAAGGCCCGCAACAGGGCTCGGATTTGGCTCCGGCTGGGAAGCTGGCTTACCTCGCCCGGAGCCGGCAGGATGCCCTGGTCGACCAGGGCGGTTTGGTCGCCGTAGGCCAGGGTGGTGACCTGGTCGACCAAGGTCGCCAAAGTCTCCTGCTGGGCTGTTAGGTCGAGCCGGCCTGAACTGGCGGCCTCGTCTAGGCGGTTGGCCAGCCGCTGGCCAAATTGGACCACCGTCTCGCTTTGAGGTCCGGCCAAGCCCAGGTCAACCGCGCTGGCGACCAGCTCTCGCCAGGCGCCGGGCAGGCCGCGACGTAAGCGCCGGCATCGGACAAATGGACGCAGGGCGGCCGGAATAAAACCCAGCCCCATCAGTAGCAACACCACCAAGCCGCCGTGCCACCAGTGGAATGGCGACCCAGAATCAGCATCTGGAGCCGGGCCGTGACTTGGGCTGGGGCTGGCGGCAGCAGTTGGCCTGGGCGACGGGCTGGGGCTGGGGCTAGCGGTGGGGCTGGGGCTGGCGGGAGTTGGGGTCTGGCCGGCGGCAGAAGGCGGGGTCGGTTCAAATGGCACCCAGCCAACCCCATCGATGAAGAGCTCGGGCCAGGCGTGGAGCTGATTGGCCCTAACGGTGAAGGTTGTCAGACCGTTGGGGCCGGGCGGACCGTCTGGTCGACCAGCCAGGTAGCCCGTGGCGATGCGGCTTGGTATTCCCAAGACCCGCGCCATCAGAGCCATGGCCACGGCGAAATGGATGCAATAGCCAGATTTGACCTCCAAAAAGCGGGCCACTACTTCTGTCGAGTCACCGTCGTAGTCTTGTCGCAAAGGGGTGGTGGTTGAGTAGCTGTAGTCGCCGCTGCGGAAGTGGGCTTCAAGCGCCTGGGCCGCGTCTAAAGGTGATGTCAACCCGGCCCCGGCTTGCAGCGCGGTGGTCTCGACTATCTCCGGCAATGAAGGCAGCTCCAGGTAGGGCCAGAGCTGGCCCAGGCTGGCCAAGTACGGATTGGCCAAATCCGGGCTGGCCGCGGCGGTCAGATCCACCAGCGAAAAGGTGGCTCGATAGGTCATCTCCGGGGCCTCACCGCGCTCGTACTGAACGGTCAGGTCACTTGGGTCAAGCCAAGCCGGCGGTGTTAGACCCTCGATTCCGGTGGTGACCCAAGGCAGCGGCAGGTAATCGCCACCCAGATCGATCAAGTCGATGTCGAGCAAGTGTTCGGTTGCCTCCAGAGTTGCGTTCGCCCTGATGGCCTGGTGCTGGTCTTCGAATGGGACAGCCAAAAGCTGCTCACTGGCGGCCCAGCCGCCGGCTTGCCAGTTGAGCGTGGTCAACCTGAGGTAGACGCCCTGCGGCAGGTCAGTGGCGTATTGGGCGACGGGCGCATTCGAATTTCGGCGCAGGTCGCGGCCCAAGTCCACCAAGGTCGACTCGGCGCCTGTGCCGCCTCCGCCCGCCCGTCCCCCGGGCTGGAACAAGGCTGAGGATTGCAGCCCCGGCGCCGCCTGGCTAACGAGCAGGGCCAAGGCGGTAGCCAAGGCGGTGATGACCAAACCGGCTGCCTTGACCCGCGGCCGGCCCGGGGCGCTGATCACCAGCAAAAGCAGGAAGGCGGCCAGGGGCACAGCCAGGCGCCAGCCCGCGATTGGCTGGCGCACAAAAGCCACGGCCAGCGTCACCGGTAAGGCTGCCACCAAACCAGCCACGGCCGGCGCCTTGACCGTCCGGCCGTACCAGTCGACGATGGCGGCCAGCAATCCCCCGCCCACCCCGGCAAGTACCAAAATGCCTGGGACGGAGGCGATTGGCGGCACACCTAAGTCGATGGTTCTAGCCGCTTGACCGCGTAAGGCGTCGAGGTGCAGCCAGCTTTCAGATCCGGGATACAGGCCAAACGGTCCAAACGGCGGGGCTGCCAAGAACAACGCCACCAGCGGCGCGGCCACCAGCTGGGCCACGGTGACGAACCAGCGCCGCACCCCTCCGGCGGCAAAGATTTGTCCAATCAGCAGAACCCCGACGACCCCGGCCAGGTAGGCCGCTATCCAGGTGGTGCCGGCGACCAAACCGGATAAGGGCCACAGGATTGAGCCCAAAAAGACGGCTAGACCAACCGAGACCGCCCAATCCTGGTTCGTTCCACGTCCGGGTGGCTGCCACAATTCGGTGCTCCACAACACCCCCCGTGACATGGCCGCCTTGATGTTAGGGTCGCGGCGGCCAGCCCGGTCACGCCCGTCACTGCGGTCGGATCGTTCCGCCCGGTCACGCTGCCCAAGAGCCTTTGACCCAGTCACGTGACATCCGCCCTAACCAGGTTGACCTGCCAACCATTGGCCGTCAAAGTGCCGGCTAATGCCGCCGCCGGACCGACCAACAAGGCCTGGGGTGGGCCGGTTAGGTTGGCCAACCGGTCAAGTGCCTGGGTCCGGGAGCCACCGGCATGGCCCAGTACCACCAACACTGGCGTCTCGCCTTCGCGCAATGGCAGTTGATCCGCCAAGGCGGCGACCCAATTCGGTTCTGGCCCGGACCGGACCTGTAGGCGGGCAAAATCAGCTAGAGCCAGATCCTGGTCGCCCAGGCCGTAGGGACCCAGGACCTGGCCAAAAGTGGTCATTACCTGGACCGGGTGCCCCTTGGCCATTAGTCGGATCAAGGCGCTGGCGGCGGCGGAAATCGCCAGTTCAACCTGCCTGGCCGAACCGGCCTGCGTGGTATCAACCACCAGCCAGACAGTGGTGTTAGACCGGGGCCGGTCTTGACGAACCATCAATTCGGCCCGCCGCGCCGTTGAACGCCAATGCACCCTGGACCGCGGGTCGCCCACTTGATAGGGCCGCACCGAAATCGGGTCGAGTTCAAGCGGCCCGGCCCGGCCCAAAAGGGTTTCGCGTTCCTGACTCTCCGCCGGGAACGGGCTGAGCGGCACGTGGATCAGCCGGGGAGAGACCAACACCTGACCGGGCGGGCAGACCACACGCCGCACACAGGCCACGCCCAGAGGGGACAGATGCTGGCTCAAAGCTGGCCCAATACGCCAGGCACCTCTGGCACCAAGGCCCAGCCAGTAGACCAAAGCTGGGCTGTGGCCGGCTACCTCCGCTCGGCCGGTTCGCATCACGCCAGTAGGCGTGACATCGACCACCGCCGGCCAGTCGCGCGCCCTAAGCCCCGGCCCAGGCGAATGGAAGACCACAGGTAGCCGCACACCGCAGGCCACCGGCGCCACTGGCAGCTGCCGCCTCAAGTCCAACCGGTTGCGACCAAAACGCCCAACTAGCCAGGATGCCGCCACCGAGATCACCAGCGCCAGCCCTACTAGCAGCAGGTCGCGCCGGTCAAACACCAGCGCCAGGGCCAAGCCGGCCAGCCCGGCACCGGTCAGGCACCAGCCACGCCCGGTCAGCCGAACGGCCACCTGGCCGCGCCGTCTCATTTGTCTGCGATGGGCACCGGCACCGGCACGGATTTGACCACCTCGGCCACCACGCCGATGGACTGGGCTGCGGCGTCGACGCCACGCACCGGCGCCCTGGTGACCAAACGGTGTGCCAGCACTGGCCCGGCCAAGGCCTGGACGTCATCGGGCAGGACATGCCCCCGGCCGGCCAAAGCGGCGTGGGCCCGCGCGGCCGCCAGCAGGTGAACTGCCGCCCGTGGTGAGGCTCCCAATCTCAAGCCTTGGTGCGACCTGGTGGCCCTGACCAGGTCGACCGCGTAGTCGGTGACCGCCTCGGCGGTGTGGATTTGGTGGCAGGCGGCGATCATCTGTTGAACCGCGGCCAAAGTCACGACCGGTCCAATTGAGCTGATTGGCTCAGCCAGCTGGCGGGCTTGGGCCATGTCACGCTCGGCCTCGCGGTCCGGGTAGCCAATGGCCAGACGGGCCATAAAGCGGTCGCGCTGGGCCTCTAGCAGGGCGTATGTGCCCTCCATGTCGATTGGGTTTTGCGTTGCCACCACGTGAAATGGCTGTTCCAGGGCGTAAGAGGTGCCGTCGACGGTGATATGGCCCTCCTCCATGCACTCCAGCAGGGCGCTTTGGGTGCGCGGGCTGGCCCGGTTGATCTCATCGCCAATCACAATGTTGGCGAACACCGGGCCGGGTTCAAACTCGAATGAACCGGCAGCTTGGTTGTAGACCGGGGCGCCTGTCACATCAGAAGGCAGCAGGTCGGGCGTGAACTGGATCCGGCGGACGGTGGCACCAACCGAGGCGGCCAAGGCCCGCGCCAGCATGGTTTTGCCGACGCCTGGTACGTCCTCGATTAGCAGGTGGCCGTCAGCCAAAAAGACGGTCACGGCCAACCTGATGACATTAGGCTTGCCGGAAATCACCCGGGCCATATTGGCCTCGATGGCGCCGGCCTGCCGTGCCACGGCCTGCCAGATCGCTGGGTCAGGGCGTGTTCTGGCAGTTGACCTGGGCGCGACTGACTCTGGCGACGGCCTTGGCAGCATCTGAATCCTGGTTCACTCGGGTTGGGGTGGAGAAGCCATTGGCTCGACAGGCCAGTCTACCTGGACCCACTGCCGCCACTTGGCCAGGGACAGGCGCGCCTCCCACCACTTGGAGACATGTCGGCTTAAGTTTGTGCCCGTGAGGCCTGCTTTCTTTGCCGGATTAAGGCGAGCTGCGACAAATCGGGCCGTCACTGGGCCGCGCCCTGTGACGGCAGAAGACCTTAGGGCTGCCCAAATGGGCCGGGTTTTCGACGGCTGGAATGCCGAGTTATCGACCCTTGGCGGCACTAGCGCTATGCGCGATATTGCGGCTTTGGGCAACACGGTTCTGAACCTGACGACGGCCCACCCCAGCGGTATTGCCCAGCTGTATGCCGGCCGGCCCACACTCATCTCCACGCTGGTCCGCGACAAAGCCGAGGCCCGGGCCGCCGGTTTCAAGGCCGCCCAAGTCAAAGCCCTAGCCGAGGCACATGCCGAACGCTACGGGCTGCCGCCAATTCAACTTGGATTGGGCATTGCCTTTTGGACCGTGGAAGACGTTGACGGCAGCGAAGTGCCAATGCGTGTGCCGGTGATGCTGCGTGGGATTGATATTCGCAACACTAACCACGGCCTCGAATTGGAACTAGAGCCTTCGGTATCAATCAATCCGGAATTGGTCCGAGCTTTGACTGGGCGTGGTATTCCGGTTGATCCGGCGGCGTTAGCCCGTGACGCATTGTCCGGTTCAGCTTTCAATCCAACCCCGGTATTGCGGGCCGTCGAAGCGATGGGGCAAGCGGCCTACGGCGACTTCACAGTCAAAAACAAGTCAATTGTCGGTGTCTATGAACACCCTGGCCAGACCCTGATGCGGGATATCGACTACGGTCTGGAGCTGTTGCAGCGTCATCCGGTGATTGCAGCCTTGGCGGGCGACGAATCAGCCCAGATTCGCCTGCTCGGTACGGCCCTGGCGCCGCGCCTGGAAGGCGACCGCCCACCAGACCACGAGCGTGGCGTGGGCGATTTGACTCCCAGCCAGTCCTACGTTGTCGACGTGGTGGCCGCTGGGGCATCAGTGCTGGTAGACACGCCACCAGGACCAGCTGGGCCGGCCACAGTGGCAGCCGTTATTGCCGACTCAATTGGTTCGGGACGTTCGGTGCTTTACGTTGGCGGCCAACGGCGTTCGGCTCAGGCGGTGGCGCGGACCTTGCAGGCACACGGCCTAGGCGAGGGGCTGCTGGATCTGAAACCGGCCCCGGGTTGGCCCAACCGCTCTGTTGCGCACCTGGTCAAGGGCATGTACGTGTCCAGCGCGCCGGTTGATGCGGCTGGCATTTTGCGCATCAGGTCTGCCCTGACTGAGCGGAGCGCGCAGATTTCGGCCTATATTGACGCGCTGCACCAGCCGATGGGCCAATTGGATGTCTCGGCCTATGACGCCCTAGAGGCCATTGCTCGCATCACTGAGGACTATCCCTCTGCCCGCACCACCGTTCGTCTCAATCTACAAACCGCGGCGCGCCTGGATTCGCCAGCCAGGGACGAGGTCCGTAGCTGGCTAGAACAGGGCGCCCGCCTTGGGATGTTCCGGGTTTCAGCCGAGGCGACCGCGTGGTTCGGCGCAGCGGTCATGTCTGAGTCCGAGTCCGACCAAGCCTTGACCCTATTGGACCGCCTGCGGGTGGGATCGTTAGCCCAGGTCATTGACCAAATGAAGCAGGTCACCAGCGAGGCCGAGCTGGCCGAATCAACCACCATTGCCGGCTGGGGCGACCAACTGGACATGCTGGTGGGTGTGCGCCAAGCCCTCGACCAGTTCATTCCAGAAGTCTTTGAGCGGTCTCCTAGCGACATGGTGGCAGCTACGGCCACGGCCGAATGGCGTGCCGCTAACAAGGCTGAAATGTCGAACCGCACCCGGCGGCGGCTGATCAAGCAGGCCAAGGACCTGGTGCGTCCAGGGCTCAGAGTAGACAACCTGCACCAGGCCTTGGAACAGGTGGCCGAGCAGCGCCAGATCTGGCTCAGCTGGGCGCCGGACGTGCCCTGGCCCAGACTGCCTGCTGGCATGGCCCAGGTCGAGGCCGAATACGCCACCGTGCGCTCAGATCTCGACGCCCTAGACGCAATCTTGACCAAGTCCCAGGGCGAGTCACTGGTGACTTTGCCTTTCGACGGCCTGATCGCCAGACTCGATCGGCTCGACCAAGACCGGGGCTGGTTGGACACTTTGCCCAAGATGAACCAACTGGCCGTCAAACTCCACCAGGCTGGCCTTGGCGAGCTGCTGGGCGACCTAACCTCACGCCGGGTCGGCCCAGTCGACCCTGAGCAGGTCGAAGCCGCGGCCGAGATCGCGGCCGTTGGCCGCGAAGCAGATTTGGCCTGGTGGTCGACCGCCCTGGCCACGGCACTGGAGGCCAATCCGGATTTGGCTGAATTTGGCGGCGACAAGCTGGGCAGCCTGGTTGAGTCGTATTGCGAACTCGACGTAGCCCATATCGCCACCAAACCAACTCCGATCAGGGCGGCCATCTGCGCCTGGCGCGATCAGGCGGCGGAGAACTATCCAGGCCAGGCCTTTAAGCTGGCCCACGCCCCGGCTGGCGCCACCTTGCGCCAGGTCATTGCCGACGCCCCCAACGTGGCGCTCAAAGCCCGGCCATGCATCATGGCGGGCCCGGTTATGGTGCCCGGAGCCATCCCACTGACCGAAACTGGCGGCCCGGTCTTCGATTTGGTGATCGTCGACGGCGCCGATGCAATGAGCACAGCCGTGGCCGTACCCACCCTGGGTCGCGGCCACCAGGTTGTGGTCTTCGGTGACACTGGCCGGGCGGCAGCTGGTTCGTTGACCCAGGCCGCAGCGCAGGTCATGCCCAAAGTTGAGCTACCAGCTGAAGGCCAAGAACGCGACCCGCGCCTGGCCAGGCTTCTCGAATCGGTCGGCTACGCCACGCTCGGTCCATTGCTACCAATGCCTTCCAGCGTCGAGGCCCTGAGCTGGCACTACGTTGACGGCGTGGGCCGCGTGGCGCGTGGCGGCAGTGGTATCGACGCGCCAGTGGAGGAAATTGACCTGGTTGGCGATCTGGTCCACTCCTACCTTGAGCGTTGGCCCGGTGAGTCCCTGGCCGTAGTTGGCGCCGGTCCGGACCAGGCCGAACGCCTCTTGACTGCCCTAAACCGCCTAGTCAAAGCCGGCGACGAACTGATCGAAGCCGCCCTAGCCGAGCCAGCCCACGGCGGCCAGGCTCAGCTGATGGTTGCCGACGCCGTCGCCGCCTCTGGCCTGACCGCCAAGACGGTCGTCCTGGCCTGCGGTTTTGCCCGTTCACCGCGCGGCAATGTGCTTTACGACTTTGATCAGCTTGACGGCGACGAAGGCGCCGCCATTTTGGCCGGAGCTCTGGTAGGGGCCGAGCGCCGCCTGGCGGTGGTCTCCAGCCTGAAGTCCTCCGACCTAGACGATGACCGGCTACACGGGGCCGGGCCGGCGCTGTTCAAGCGGGTGCTTGATCTAGCGCAACACTCAAACATCACCATGAACGGCTCGGCCCGGCCAACTCAAGCCCTGTTCTCCGATTTGGCCCGGCGGATCGAACGCCGGGGCCTAGGCGTCACAACCGGCTACGGCCGCTGTCAAACCAAGGTCATTCCCATGGTGGTTAGTGATCCCGCCACCGACAATCCCGACGTCGCTGTGCTCAGCGACGATGCCGCATTTGTGGCGGAACCATCGCTGCGGACCAAATTGCGCCATTGGCCTTGCCAACTCGAGTCCCTGGGCTGGAGCACCGTCCAAACCTGGAGCGCCCCGGTCTTCATGGACCCGGAGACCGAGGCCCGCACCGTGGTCCAGGCCGCCTGTTCTCCGGCGGCAGACGCCTAACCAGCGTCTTGGCCTAGGCGTCTCGCAGTGAGAAACGCCAGGCGCCAAGGCCAAGACTGACCACCGCCCAGCCCACTAAGACAGCCAGACCGCCCCAGGGGCCAATATCGGTCGACTTGTAAACATTGACAATGTCCATCGCCCCGATGGGAAAGAACTGGATAGCTTTGCCAATGCTCCTAATCATGATGGCCAGCAGCGGCAGGATGATCAGCGGCACCACCACGCCTACACCGTATGCGCAGGCTAGCCCGCCCGCGCTGGACCGCAGCAAGGCGCCGAGCCCTAGGAAAATCAAGACGTAAAGAACAGCCACCACCACGCCGCCCGCCAGGCAGCGCGCCGCCACCGGGGTCATCACCAGCGAGGCCACCCGGTTCAATGACACCAGCAGCGCCACCACCAAGCCAACTAGCTCGGCCAAGGCCGCCAATACCATCGTCAACACTGCGATTACCAACACTTTGGCCGCCAGTACCATTGAGCGCCCCGGCACGGCGGCAAAGCTGGAGCGAATCATGCCGGAGGAGTACTCGTTAGTGACACTCAGTACCCCCAGCACCGCCAGCACCATCAGGGCCATGACCGCCGTCATATTGCCTATGGCCGAAGCTAAGGACTCCGAAATCCTTTGGTTCATGCCGTCCCAGACCTCGGTGTCGCTGCCAACATCCATGTCCCAGAAGGTGCCATAGACCGCCAAGGTGTTGCCGCCAATGGTCAAGAACAGGTAGACCCCGGCCACCCACCAGGTCGAACGCAGCGTGCGGAGTTTGATCCATTCGGCTCGAACGACCCTGGGGAAGGTCACTCGGTGGCGTCCGGGCGCGCTGGGCTCAGTTGGCGGACGGGCAGGCGGCGGTCCGCTCGGCGCGAGGGGAGCGGCCGGCTGGGGCGCCGTCATCGGGCACCACCGCCTGGCAAACCGGAGCGAAACTCGACCGCGCCGCGGGTGATCTCCATGTAGGCGGCCTCCAGGGTCGAGGTTTGAGAGGTCAGCTGATGCAGCGTCAGGCCTTCGGCTGCGGCCAGATCGCCGATGGCGGCAGTGGGCCAGCCGTCAACGATCAGCGTGCCTTCGGCCTGGGTTTTGACTTTGGCGCCTTGGCGGGTCAGAGCCTCGAACAGCTGGCTCGCCTGGGGGCTGCGGACCAAACTGGTTTGCCCCGAGGTGCGGGCGATCAGGTCTGCCACTGAGGTGTCGGCGATCAGGCGACCGCGGCCAATGATGATGACCCGGTCGGCAGTTTGGGCCATTTCGCTCATTAGATGCGAACTGATCAGGACGGTCCGGCCCTGGGCGGCCATGCCCCGGGCCAGTTGACGCACCCAGGCAACACCCTCCGGGTCGAGCCCGTTGACCGGTTCGTCCAGGATCAGTACGGCCGGGTCACCGAGCAGAGCGGCGGCAATGCCGAGGCGTTGGTGCATTCCGAGCGAGAATTTGCCCACCCGCCTGGAGGCCACGGAGCCCAGACCGGTTAGCTCAATCATCTCTTCGACTCGACGCCGGCCAATACCTTGGGTGGCGGCCATTGCCCGCAGATGGGAGCGGGCGCTGCGACCAGGGTGGACGGCCTTGGCGTCCAATAGCACCCCGACCTGGGCCAACGGGTCTCGCAGTTTGCGGTAGGCCTGACCGTTGACCAGGGCACGTCCGGATGTGGCCCGGTCTAAGCCCACCATCAGGCGCATAGTGGTCGATTTGCCGGCACCGTTTGGCCCCAAGAATCCGGTCACCAGCCCCGGAAAAACCGTGACCGATAGGTGGTCGACCGCCACGTTCGAGCCGAACACCTTGGTCAGGGCTTCGGTCTGGATCATGGGGTGACTCCCCCGGGCGTTGGACCTGGCATGGGAGACAAACTACCTGACCAGACCGCCAGCTATCATTAGCGACATGACTAACCCGGTGTTCGCTCGCAACCAAGCCTTCAATCCCCGCCCTGTTGCGACCATGGGACGGCAGGCCAATCCGGCCGCCGCCCAACAGGCTCCGGCCGCAGCTCAAACCACTTTGGCGGCCGAGCAACTCCAGGCTATGTACACCGCGCCCGCCGCCGGTGCCGCCCAGACCGGGCGCATTACATATGACGATGTCATCGTCAAAACCGCTGGTCTACTGGCGGTTGTGGTCATCCTGGGGGCCGCCACTTGGATGGTCGCGCCGCAGCTGTGGCCTATTGGCGCCATCGCCGGGCTGGTTTTGGCCTTTGTCAACATTTTCAAACGCGAACCCAGCCCGGCGCTGATCCTGGCCTACGCCGCCTGCCAGGGTGTCTTTCTGGGCGGAATCTCAAAGTTCTACGAGGAATACACCGCCGGCGTGGTAGTCCAGGCGCTGGCGGCCACCGGCGCGGTCTTCGGCGTCACTTTGGCGCTATTTGCCAGCGGCAAGGTTCGGGCCAGCGGCCGGGCGACCAAGATCTTCTTCATTGCCTTTGCTGGCTACATCGTCTTCGCGCTGATCAACCTGGTTTTGGTGCTAACGGGCGCAGTTGATGGCTTTGGCATGTACCAGTACAAGGTGGCCGGAATCCCCTTGGCGCTGGTCGTTGGCATTTTGGTGGTGCTGATTGGGGCCTACAGTTTTGTGCTCGACTTCGAGGCCGTCAAAGTCGCTGTCGAATCTGGTCAGCCGCGCAAGCTGGCCTGGACGGCCGCCTTCGCCATGATGGTGACCATAGTTTGGCTGTATTTGGAGTTGTTGCGGATCATCGCCATTCTGCGCAACAACTAGCAGTTTTGCGCTGGCTACCGGCCCGGCGCGGCTGGGCCAGCGGGCGGTGGGCGCGGAAAGAGACGGCGGTTTTCCAGCTATTGGGCTGGCGCCAGCTGGTCGGTTGAGTTGCGGTCAGGGCGGCGCTGCTTGGCCTAAGGCTCAAAATCGAGGCCGTTAGGGCGGCCAGTTCCTCGGCCGTGACCTCGCCATTGACCACTTCAAAGGTGGGGGTCATAGTGGCTCGTTTCCGTGTTTTTTGGGTTGGGTGGCGACCCGTTTGGTGCGCAGCGCGCGCAGGGCGGCGCTGACTTGGACCCGGGTGTCCGATGGCGCAATCACCGCGTCGAGATAACCTCGCCCGGCGGCTTCATATGGGTTGATCAGGGCCTCGGTGTATTCCTCGATCAGGGTCTGGCGCTGGGCCGCGGCGTTGCCTTCTTCTTCGGCAGTCGCCAAGGCGCGGCGGTGCAGGATGTTGACCGCACCTTCCGCCCCCATGACCGCGATCTGGGCTGAGGGCCAGGCCAGGTTGATATCTGCGCCCAGCTGTTTTGAGCCCATGACAATGTAGGCACCGCCGTAGGCCTTGCGGGTGATGACTGTGACCAGCGGCACAGTGGCCTCGGCGTAGGCGTAGATCAATTTGGCGCCGCGGCGGATAATGCCATCCCATTCCTGGTCGGTGCCGGGCAGGAAACCAGGTACGTCCACCAATGTCAAAACTGGGATGTCGAAGGCATCGCAGGTCCGGACAAACCGGGCAGCCTTTTCCGAAGCAGCTATGTCAAGGGTGCCGGCCATGGCCAGCGGCTGGTTAGCAACTATGCCAACCGAGCGGCCTTCGACCCGGCCAAAAGCGGTGACGACATTTGGGGCATAGTCCACCTGGAGCTCAAGGAAGTCGCTTTCATCCAAGATGTGCTCCATGACCGTGCGCATGTCGTATGGGGCTTTGTCCTCATCCGGAATCAGGGTGTCCAAAGCCAGGTCGTCCGGCGAAGGGGTCAAGTCTGGGGCCACTTGGGCCGGGTAGGACGGTGCTTCGGTCAGGTTGTTCGAGGGCAGGTAGCTAAGCAAGGTCTTGGCAAAGTCGATGGCTTCTTCTTCATCCTGGCCGGCGAAATGGGCCACCCCAGATTTGGTGGTGTGGGTGGTGGCGCCGCCAAGCTCCTCGAAACCGACCTCTTCGCCGGTGACGGCCTTGATGACATCCGGGCCGGTGATGAACATGTGGCTGGTGCCTTTGGCCATGATGACAAAGTCGGTCAGCGCCGGGCTGTAAACCGCACCCCCGGCCGAGGGCCCCAGAATCAGGGAAATCTGTGGGATGACGCCGGAGGCGGCCACGTTACGGCGGAAGATCTCGGCGAATTGGGTCAAGGCGGCCACGCCTTCTTGAATCCGGGCGCCGCCGCCATCGGAGATACCAATAATCGGCAGACCCAGGCGCAGAGCCATATCTTGCACCTTGGTGATCTTGGCGCCGTGCGCCTCACCCAACGACCCGCCAAAAACGGTGAAGTCCTGGGAGAAGACACAGACTTGACGTCCGTCAACGCTGCCGTAGCCGGCGACCAAACCGTCGCCGTAGGGTCGGTTGCGCTCCAAGCCAAAGGCGGTGGCGCGGTGTTGGGCTAGGGCGTCGAGTTCGACAAAACTGCCGGGGTCGAGCAGGTGGTCGATCCGCTCGCGGGCCGAGAGTTTGCCTCTGGCGTGCTGTTTTTCCGCAGCCGTTTGGGCCGCTTGAGTGACGGCATGGTCGATCCGGTCAGAATGGTCAGCCAATTGGGCCGCGGTGCGGCCCTTACTGGTTGGCTTCGAGGCTTGATCAGCAATCGAAGTCATAGGGCTGGAATCCTCCTGGACACTTAGGGTCTTTAGTGGTTCAGCCTAGGTTGCAGGTCCAGCGGTGGACATCGCTGCAGGAGACATTGACCAAGTCTTGTAGGAACTCCACAACTGGGGCGGCAGGGTCTACCGCCTTCCCCCAACCCTGAGGCAAACCGCAGCGGTCGGTAGGGTGGTGCCGTGGACCAGACGAAATCGAAAAAACCGAGCCGGCCGCCTAAGCGACCTCCCAGTCAAGAATCAGTGCTGCCGACCGGCCCAGTCAGCGACAGCGCGATCACCTGGGGTGATGACCAGGATCCAGGCGAAAGCCGGCTACTGGCGAACAGGCCACCTCATTGGGACGGGCGTTCAGGCATGAGCTAGCCTTCAACCATGCAGGTCACACTGGGCGAACTGGACCAGAAACTGGGTCTCGAAGTACAAGAGCAATCGGTTGCGCGCGTGGTGGCGCGCATGCCAGTAGCCGGCAACCGTCAGGCCTTCGGTCGCCTCCACGGCGGTGCCTCCTTGGCGCTCGGAGAGTTCCTGGGCTCGTGGGCGGCTTGTTTGCACGCGGCTGAACTGGGCAAAGTAGCCGTCGGGGTCGATGTGAATGCCACCCACCACCGCCCGGCCCGCCAGGGTTCCGTCACTGGTGTGGCCACTCCGCTGCATTTGGGAGCCAGGACAACCAGTCACGAGATCGTCATCAGCGACGATTCAGGCCTAAGAGTCTCAACAGTCCGCGTCACAAACCTGCTGATCGAACCCGAGCAACCCTAGGCGCCGCCAATCACCTGGCCAAAGCCAGTGAGGCCCAGGCCAAGGTCAGAGAGGCCTTAGCCAGGTTCACCCAGACTGGCCCCTGGTCAGCCAACCAAAACCGCACTGATGACGGCCCAGGAGGCCGCCCCGCTGAGTAGCTCAGCCTCTGTTGGTCTGACCGCCAGGAGCACCAGACCCGGCGTGTCCAACTGCCCGGCCGCGGCCGGGCGGCCCACCACAACGGCACCCTGAGCCAGCCGCTGGGCCGGCTCAACCGCCCCGCTGGCGGTGGGCCCGGCCGACCCAAGCAGATCGATTTTGTCACCGCGTTGTATCACCTGAGCCACTTCGCCATCTGACAGCCGCACTGGCACTACCACCGTGCCTGGTGGGGCGTCCCTGACCGCACCTGGTTTGGCCAACAGAGGCGGAACCAGAGCCAAACCAGCCGGCAAAGCGGCGGTCAAACGTTGACCAATGACCTGGTCAACGGAGCCAAAGGCACCATCCGGAACCAGGCCATTGGCCACCGGTGTCACCGTTACGTCAGCTGCGCGTAGCTCCTCGCCGGCCTCAACCTGGTGGGCAAGGACGACCACCGGACTGGTTTGGCGAAAGGCCTGGACCACACCGGGCACCGCGATCCGCAGAGCCAGCGCCGCCAGCAGGACAACGCCAACCCACCGCCAGCGCCAGGCCGCCGCTCGCAACACTCTGGTCTCAATCCGAACAGCCATGGACAAAGGCTATGAGGCGGCACCGACAATGGCCGGCCAAACGGGGCTGAGCTGTGGACAACCCCCAACACGGTCGTTATCAACCGGCCGGATTAGGGCGCAGTGCCCGATGCCGCGTCCGGGCTTCGCCGTCAAAGTGAGCCAGGCCTTGGCCAGGCCAAGCGCCAGTCGCACCTGAGTTAGGGCGCGGCAGCCGGCCTGCTCTTGGATCCAGGTTTCGACCGGTCTGCAGGGCGGCCACGGCTGGCGGCGCTAGCCCAACCGGAAGCCGGTTCAGGTGGTGGCTGGCTGTTTGGACTTGGCCGCGCCGGCTCCACCGGAGCAATTTGTCGCACCGGTTTTGGTTTCGTTGGCAGCGCTTGTCTTGGCCTCACTGGCTGCACCGGTTTTGGCCTCACTGGCTGCGCCGGTTTTGGTCTCACTCGTGTCAGGCCGGCCAGAGGATCGAACCGAACCAGATTTCGACCGGCCGGAGCGCGAATCAGTGCGGTAAAAGCCCGATCCCTTGAAGACCACTCCAACTGAACCGAACCGCTTACGCAGCAGGCCACTGCACTCAGGGCAGTCCGTCAACGCCGGCTCCTGGAAGTCTTGACGCTGGTCAAAACCGTGATGGCACTGGGTGCAGGTGTAGGAGTAGGTAGGCACCGGTCTTCCTCCACAGCGGCGAGCCGCCATTCTTGACGCAAACTGTCCGGCGTCATTCCTAGCACTCAAGCGGGCCAAGTGCCAACTGTCTGTTCACCATCTGGGCAGTTGCCGTTGGCTCGATTCTGTTCAAACAGCTCCACGCCGCCAGCGGTCAGCACACCGTCTACGGACAAGTCGTGAGACTCTCGCGGCAGAGTACCGGCCGGGTGAACCTCGAATGGGTAAACCACAGCCAAGACCACGGACCCCGACCGGCGGTGGGCCAGCGCGCGGTCGTACCAGCCTCCGCCGCGACCCAGTCGGGTTCCAGACCGGTCGACCCCCAAGGCCGGCACCATCACCAAGGAACACTGGCTCAATGCCGTGGCCGGCAGATAGGGCGGCTGGGGACTGGGCAACTGTCCTGGTGGGGCAACTGGCAGGGCGCAGGTTGCGGCCGTGGCCCGCCCCCAGCGCAGCTCTCGGAGCGACGCGCCCGGCGCGGGCAGCAGCAGGCCAAGGCCTCGGGCGACCAAGTCGCAAAGCAGCTGTCTGGTTGGCGGTTCAGATCCGAACGACTGGTAACAGGCCACGGTCTCCCCCGCCGCCGGCATCAAACCAGCCAGGCCGAGGTTCCGCATATGCCAAAGCTCAACCTCACGGTCGAAGCGGGGGGTGGGCTGGGCAGTGTGCGAAAGCTCGGTCTCGCGGCAAAAGGCGAGCTCAGACCGGGGAAAGGTGGTGCACTCGTTGCGGGAGGCGGCATTAGCCAATTCTGACCGTCGCACCAAGGCCGCCTGACGCCACTGATGTTTGTCCACGAAATCAAGGCTAGGCCAGCCGCCGTGTTGTATGCGAAAGCTCGGTCTCGCGACGGAAGGTGAGACTAGGCCAGCCGCCAGGCCGTGTGCGAAAGCTCGGTCTCGCGAAAAAGGGGGGTGGGCGCGGGTGGAGGGGGCGGTTGTGGGTGGAAGGGCAGTGGCGGGTGGAGGGGGCGGTTGCGGGCAAACGGCGTTAGGTGGACCGGGCGTCCTGGCGCCGGTACCCCGCCAAAACGTCTATTCGCCAGTAGGCTGATTAGGGTGAAGACCACTAAGGCAGTGATACCAGTAGGCGGCCTGGGCACACGCTTTTTGCCGGCCACCAAAGCAACACCAAAGGAGATGTTGCCGGTAGTAGACAGGCCGGCCATCGAGTACGTGGTGCGTGAAGCAGCGGCGGCCAATCTCAGCGACGTGCTGCTGATCACCGGCCGATCCAAGTACTGCATCATGGACCATTTTGACCGGGCCTGGGACTTGGAACGTGCCCTTGAGGCCAAGGGCAAGACCGACATGCTGGCCGCCATACGCGAACCGGCCGAGCTGGCCACTATTCACACCATTCGCCAACACGCGCCGCGCGGTTTGGGCCACGCCGTCTTTTGCGCCCGCGAACATGTGGGCGATGAGCCGTTCGCTGTGCTGCTGGGCGATGACCTGATCGACGCCCGCGATCCTTTGTTGCCGGCCATGATTGCGGTCCAAGAGCGGTTGGGCGGGTCAGTTGTGGCCATAATGGAGTTCCCGCGCGAGCAGATCTCGCTGTACGGCTCGGCCACGGCCACGCCGGTCGACTCCCAGCTGCTGACCGGCTTGCACCTGGCCGCCAAGTCGGTTTTCCGCCTGACCGACTTGGTCGAAAAGCCGTCGCTGAATGAGGTGCCGTCCAACTACGCCATCGTTGGCCGCTACATTCTGAGTCCCAAGGTGTTCGACGTGTTGGAGAACCAACCGCCTGGTCAGGGCAACGAAATCCAGTTGACAGACGCTTTGGGCACACTTTCGGGGATGGACTTGGCCGATGGCGGCGGCGTCCACGGCGTGGTTTTCTCCGGCCGGCGTTACGACACTGGAGACAAACTCGACTACCTCAAAGCGGTGGTCCGCCTGGCCGGCGACCATCCTGATTTGGGGGCAGATTTCGCCGCCTGGTTGAGGCAGTACGTCGCTGAGGGCATGAACTCTCCTGGCAGTACCGGGTCTTAGGGTCCAGGCGAAGGCGCTTGTTGAACCTAGACCAACCACCCTGGCCGGCGGTTTTGACTGCCGGGCCGGTCAAGCTGCGGCCTATTCGCCGGCGCGACGCCCGGGCCTGGGGTGCACTGAGATCACGCAACCAGGCCTGGCTTGAACCCTGGGACACCACCAGTCCACTAGGTGCCAGCGAAAGCGCCGTGAGCTCGTTTGCTGGCTACGCCGGGCTCCAGCTGCGCCTGGCCCGCCAGGGCCGGTCGCTGCCCTGGCTGATTGAATTCGAGGGCGAATTGGCTGGTCAACTGACCGGCAACGGCATTGAGCGGGGCGCATTGCAGCAGGTCTCTTTTGGCTACTGGGTCTCGCAGCACCTGGCCGGCCGCGGGATCGCACCCACCGCTTTGGCCTTGGCCTTTGACCACGCCATTGGAGTACTGGGTTTACACCGGGCCGAGGTGCCGATTAGGCCCACCAACGCCAATTCGCTGCGGGTGGTAGAGAAACTCGGCTTTCGCTGCGAGGGCGTTAGGCCGGCCTATCTTCATGTCGCTGGCGGCTGGGCCGACCACCTGATTTTTGCCCTGCATGCGGAGGACGTGCCCGGCGGTCTGCTGGCCCACTGGCAAGCGGCAGGCGGCTAGCGGCGCGAGGCGAGGACGGCATCGGCCAAGGAGGCCTTCGCTCTTGGCTGAAAGGCAGCCCCAGATGGCCCGCCGGCGGGAATGCCCGGCGTCTGGGCCTGGTTGAACCAGATACCCCCCTAAACCCCAACCCCCGCCACGAGGATCACTAAATGCGACCTTCGATACCCATACCGCTGGGCCGGCGATCGGATCAGCTTGCTCGGCTGGTTGCGATGGCCGGCGTTTTGGTGATGGCGTTTGGCGGCATCGTTCTATGGCCAGACAGGGCCCAGGCGGCCGAAATCACCATCCTGGTCAACAGCGCCGATTTTGGCGGACCGGACACCGATCCAGGTGACGGCCTCTGCGATACCGGCACCACGGTCACGCTAGAAGGCGACACTGTCCCGCGTTGCACACTTCGAGCGGCCCTTGAGGAAGCCAACGCTCTGGCAGATACCAACCAGGTCACCGTCACACTCGACCCCCGTTGGCCCGGCGGCGCAATTGTGCCCAATGCCACCGTGGCCAACCGGATGGTGCCCGCAGGGGCCACATCGAGCCTAGACACGGGCGCCTACTACCACGTCACTGGCCCAATGACGATCGACCTCAACAACGCCCTTTCCCTGATCCCCCCAACCTGGGCGGTCACCACAGGGCTGCTGGTCAGCGGCTCGGATGTGACACTGAAGAACTTCACTGACTGGTACACCCAGGGCAGCTCGATCACCGCCGGGGCGACGGCCGAAAACCTCACCATTGACGGCGGGTCCTCGGTCAACACCGCCAGCTACTACCCGCGGCGCTTTTTGACCATTCGTGGCGGCGCCAAGAACGTCACGCTAACCAACTACACCGTTGGCGGCTTCTTCCCCGTTGGCACCGCCTATGGCTTGATCACCTTTGACAATACTGCGGGAACCACGACCACCAACACAGTCATCGACAACGTCAACTTCCCCAACCCGATAGGTGGGACCTGCAACTCGTCATCGGGCACCGGCTGCTCCGCCACTGTCATCGCGTCCGCTCATACTGGCCTGTTGGACGGGGTCAAACTGATCAACTCTTCCGTCTCCAACCTCAACCGGGGCACCACCACCGTCAGCCGGATCATCACATTCGCCTCCGGTTTGGGCCCCATCAACGACTTGGTTGTTTCCGGCAACACCTTCACCGACAACGTCATCTTGATCAACAACGCGGACGGCCTGATCGAACTGCCCTACCTGCAGCAATTGGGCGGGGCAAACCGGATAGACAACAACACTTTCACCACGACCATTGCCAACCAAGGCATGGTCATTTACTGGTGGGGACCCTATTCAACGGCCGGCAACACCACGGCTTCGAACCTGTGGATCACTGACAACTATTTCGACGGCTACGGTTCGACCTTTGCCACCGCAGGAGTTGGCGCCACCATCCGCCTCCACAGGTCCGGGATCGTGACCGTGGCCCGCAACACCTTTGGTCCGGCCACCAAAAGCCCGTCCACGACCACCACCGAGGAAACCGCCGGCGGCAACGGGTCGTCCACCACCGTCATGTTCAACAACTGGGACACTGCCGCCAACCAGAAAATCAACCCCTGGTATCCCACCTCTGCCACGGTGCAAGGCTGCGCCGCGCACGTCGAGGTGGTCCCGCCCAGCGCGGCCTCACCAGGCAGCGTCCTGCCGCAAACACCAGTCACTTTGGATGCCTATTGGACGGTTGAGCGGACAGCCGAGGTCTTTCTTGGCTCCTACGCCAATGTGACGGATGCCACCGAGCTGAACGTGCCCTTGCCGGCGGAGGCTATCGCCACAGACGGCACGGTTTCCGGCTATCTCCGCTTCCAGACCCAAGGCGGCGGCAGGGCCCAGCCACAGTCTTCGCAATACTCCAGGACCATTGCTTTGGCCGGTACCTGCCAGCCCGCCGCGCTGATTGAGCAGGCCGAAGCCTATGGCGACACCGAATTCCAGGCTGGTGAGACCATGACCCGCCAGGTTCAGTTCCGCCTCAGCTTTGACGTCCAACTCGAATCCGGGCCAACCGCGGCGATGTTCTCCTTGGCTGGTTCGACCGCCCCCGGCGCCCAAGTTGTCTCAGTGGCCAAGCAGCAGGGCGGGCCCCTGAGCCCCAATGATGACTACTACCTGGTGACTTGCCAGGCCAATGATTCCGGCACAATCGAACTGTCATTGCCCGCTGGGGTTGTCGCCATGGCCGGCACCGCCATTACCAATCAAGCTTCGACCACCGGCGCCACACCCGATACCGACAACATCATCACCTTTGCCAATCCACTGGAACCGGCCGACCCAGCCCAGGTCATGACTGATCTGACAATGGCCGGTTCTAGCGCCGGGGCCTACGTCTCAATCCTGAGGCTAAAAGACGGGGCGCCGCTGCCGGGTGCCAGCGTAACGATCGACATCGGCCTGCCCACCGAGCTAGAAGGTCTGGTCCTGGACCCGGGCCCGGCCTACACCATCACGGCAGGCGAGAGTGAATCCGCCGCCGTCACGATCAGCGCCCCGGTGGTCCCAGCCAACCCGACTGACGAATTGGCGCTTACCGTGAGTTCTGCCGACCCGCAATACGACGGCCTGTTGTTGGCGGCTCAGCCGGTCACCGTGACCACGGTCGACTCCGTCATCTCCGTGGTTAAGCGGGCCTGGATCGATGTGCCGAAAGGCGCCACTTATGAAGACATCTTGGACGGCAGCGCTGGGGCGGTCGAGGTCGCTGACGGTTCCCGGTTGGCCATTGGCACTCCGCTGTGGTGGACCTACACAGTTACCTACACCGAGCTGGGCACCGCGTCTAGTCGGTTGACGACCCAAAACCTGGGCGTGGGCGACCTGGTGGTGGCCGATTCTGACCCCAAAGTTGAGGTGATTTGCCCCAGCCCAGCCCCGGTGCTGTTGCCAGGGCAGTCAATGGGCTGCCTGGGCCAGGCGGTGGCCCAATGAGACAGTTAGTGCACCACCAGCCCAGCCGCCGGGCCGAGGCGCGCCGCTGGGGCCGCTCAGTCCTGGCCGCGATGCTGGCGTTGGCTTTGGCTTGTTTGTTGGGCGGTAGCGCTCGTGCCTGGTGGACCAACCAGGCCAGTCACGAAATCGTTATTACCGGCGGCAGCTTCAACCTGACTCTGGGGGAATTGTCCTGGACCAGCCCAACTGCTGGGCTGCAAGGCGCGGACCAGGAATCCTTGGCCCAATTCGTCGCCAGCCCGGGTGACATGCTGGTCATAACCCAGGCCTTCACCGGCACCTTCTCTGGCTCCAACTTGGCTGTTTGGATTGAGCTCGACTGGAGCGAATTGCCCGATGCCGTCGGCTCGACCTGGCATTTGGAAAGTGCCAGTGGGGTGGAGGTTGCCCCCGCTAGTGGCGAAGCCACTATGGGCCAGGCCCTGACCGTAGCTGATCTGGTCAACCCAGAACCGACCGAATGGCGGGTGGTTGTGACTGTGACGTTCCCTGAAGGCGACCCGCTTTATCTTGACCCGACCAAACCCGGCGGCCTGACGCTTGCAACCAGCTTTGGCCAGTTGAAGCTGGCAGCCCACCAGACCCGGGAAGGGCAGGGGTTCATCGATGGACACTGAGATAGAGCCATCTGGGCGATCTGGTCCCGCCCACCGGGCCTCGGGTCGTCCACCTCACCCCGGCCGGGTTACCCGCTGGCAGCGCCGCCTCGCGGCTGGGCTGCTGGCTGTTTTGCTTGGCTGGTTTTCCCAATGGTCTTTGGCTCTGTGGTCGGCTCAGGGCACGGCCGCTGGTCTTGGTGTGACACCGGCCACGGTTGGTTTCGCCGTCACTTTTGATGGCCAGACGGACGTTGCCACCGGCTCTGACGGGACCGACGCGAGTGTCGGTTTCACCCTTGGCCCAGATGAGGCCACCGCCTTGATGGCCGCCCCTGATCAGGTCTTGGCTCTGCCCTTTGACGTTGACCTGGCCGTTTCGGGCAAATACGGCATGACATTCGACATGACCCTGCCGGTGGGCGGACCTGACACCGTGCTGGGCTTGGCGACTTGGACCGCCTTTCAGGTGGGGGCCGCCGGCTGCACCGTCGAGGCGGCCGAGGACCCGGCCACTCCGCCTGTCGACGCGGACGGCCAGATCATTGGGGTCGAAGCGTCAGCCGTGGCTAGGCCCGCAGGCACCACGGTCAACCAGCCCTGGTGCCTAGTTTTGGAATACTCGCCCTCGCCCTATCACAACACCGTGACCGTGACCGGCTCCAATGCCCTTGGCACCGAGCTTGATCCGGCCACCGGCAGCTGGACGGCCGGTTTCGATCCGGATCCGGCCGGCCAGCCGGTTTTGGCGGTCAAACTGACACACCAGCTAACTCAACCTGCGGAGGAAGTTGGCTAAATCACATCAGTGTGATTTGCAGTCCGACACTCCGGCCCGGGTCCGCCTTGGGGGCCATCTGGGCCTCTACCTTGGGGTCACATGGCCGAATCGATGCCCACAGCACCCGCCGCTATTGCGGTTCTGCTGCTTTGCCTTGGCTACCTGATGCCCCATGTTGCCCGCCGGCGTCACCAGGCGTCGCAGGTGCCAACGGAGGACAGGTTTTCTGAGGCAGCCAGGCTAATCGAGCCGGTCCGGACGGACGAGCCGGCCAACAAGTCGTCGCGGGCTCTACTGTCACCACCTACCAGCGCCGAGACTTCAAGGAAAAGGGAAATGAACAGGCCGCCAACTCGCCAGGGCCTACCCGGTAGGCCACCTGTCCCCGGCAGGGAGCCGGTTGAGACACCGACCAGCACACCGCCGGTCGTCACGGCTCGCAAGCCGGCACTAAGCCCGGTCGCGCGCCAGGCCCGGGCGGCCCAGATTCGTGGCGTTATCGCTGCGACGATGACGGCGCTGACCCTGGTGGGCGTGGTGCTGAGCTTCTTCTGGCTGCCCTGGTGGGCACCACTACTGACCGCCCTGGCGCTGGTGGGTGTGATGATTTCAGGACGCCGGGCGGCGGTGGCCGGAATTCGTTCGCCTGCCACTGCCATGGCTGGGCAGGCGGCTATTGCCGGGCCAGGTTCATCACCGGTCGCTGCCAGGGGGGCCAAGGCTGAAGCGGCCGCGCCAACCGAACTGGCCACTGAGGTAGAGCCCAAGGCGGCCGAGGCCGCCACAGCGGCAGCCTGGCAGGCATCGGAGCGAATGGTCGAGGCCCGGCCGGGCCGGCTGGGCAAACGCCGTCCTGGCGTCTCCGGCCGGATCACACCTGGTCAACACGATTTCGCCATGCCGGCGCCGCTGGTAATCACCGAGGTCGACCTGGGCATTGTGACGACCAAGGGCAATGACACTGACACCGAGGTGTTGCCGGCCGCCGCTGAGGTTGCCCCCAGCGTTGCTGCCCCAAAGGCCACCAAAGACCGGGCCAAGACCAAAGCCAAGGCCGACTTGCCGGCATCGGGCAAAAAGGCCAAGACTGCCGGCTCAAAGAGCTGGACGCCCACAGCCGTACCGCCGCCTTCCTACACGCTGAGCGCACCGGCGGCCGGCTGGGAGCCCCGAGCCTTGACCGAGGACGATTTCGCCAAGGCCTCACAGGCGGCCATGCGAGCCACCGAGCAGGCCACGGCCGAGGCCCTGGCCGTTGGGGTCGAGGGCCCGGTTACCGCCACGCGCGGTCTGCCGGCCAGGCAGATCTTTGCTGATAAGGGCATCGATCTGGACCGGGCCCTGGAGAAGCGGCGCACCGCCAACGAGTAGCTCCTCTGCCTGCGACCGAGTAAACTCGTCGCCCGTGGCTCGCTCACTGCGGGGCTGTGTAACCACAGTGAACGAGTGAGGTCAAGCGCTAGCCCGAAGGGGTTTGCGCTTGTGCCGAGCGAGGAGCTGTCGACGAGTCCGCAGGACGAGGAATACAGCTCCTTGATCGCTCGCTACGCACAATCGAGTAAACTCGTCGCGCGTGGCTCGCTCACTGCGGGGCTGTAGCGCAATTGGTAGCGCACCTCGGTCGCATCGAGGGGGTTGGGAGTTCGAGTCTCCTCAGCTCCACTATCGCCTTGGCATGACTTCTGGACATATTATCGATAGTAGGAAACGAAAAAGGAGAAAACTGTAAATGAGAAAGATAGCCTCGTCGCCATTGGTATTAGTTTTGTCTTTTGGCCTGGCCCTTGTAGCCGGATGCGGTAGTGGCACTGGTGACAATGAAGTCACCAGCGGTGGCGACAAAAGCAACGACAAGGAAAGTACGGATACAGCAGCAGAAACTCCACCGCAAAACCAGTTGATCTTGACCGAGCCGCTTGAGCCAGTAGAAGGCCCCGGCACCGTTGTTCAAGAAAGACTTGACGTGACCATAAACGTTGATGTACCTGCCGGCTGGACCGCCTATCTCGATTCGCAGGCAGAGGATCTCTACATCCTTGACGGCCCGAAACCAACTGATGATGCCAGGTACCAAGGTATTACCATAGGAATCAAGCTGAGCAGTACTGATGTCTTTTTCACGCCAAGTGATGCTACTCCTATCGACAGCCAAACCATTGGAGGCATTGAAATGGAAGGTCACTTCGTGGTTTTCGGGGACGACATAAACAACTACATTGGCCAGACAAGTGACGGGCTTTGGGTAAATGTTTTTGTCGCCAATTCGGATCTAAGCAACACCGAAGCTGCAGCTATTGTTGACAGCATTAAGTTCATTTACTAGCTGTGGCCACCCAATTGCCAGATCCAAGATCCAGTTTTTGGGCAAATGTGGTTCTAACGTGGATGGTAGCCCAAACGCCATCGCGCCGGGTGTTCGGTGTCCCAGGACACCGGTTGCCTACGTTGGAGGCATACCGAACTACAGCACCTTCTGCTCCGCCCCCGAAGGCCGCTAGCTAGATAGGCGCATTGGCCAGCCCGGAGCCAAGGCGGACACAGAGGCGAACAGCGCCGAACATCGCGCGTTCGAAGTTTCAGCCCTTTGCTGCCCTGTCGACGGGCCGGTACCTGTCCACGGCCGGCCAGGAGGAAGGCGACCTCGAATCGGCCACAGTTGGCCAGTCGCAAACAACCCAAGTGACCCTTCGGGTTCGACCTGGCTTTGTCCAAGGGCGCCCAGATCAGGGCCGCCACTTCCTAGCCAACAACAATTAGTCCTGATAACGTCATGCAGGTAGAAAATGGGTAAGCGAATACCGCCAGCGCCGCCGGCAATACGATCTCCTGAGTCAGCAGCGCCCGGGTTCGAGTTCCTGATCATTTGTAACCGCTCAGAGAGAGTCCGACCACATGAGTCAGCAACCAGGTCCGCCGACACCGCAAGACCCGCCGCCTGACGGACAGGCACCGCCGCAGCCTCAGCCGCCAGCGCAGCCGCAATACCAGCAGCCTCAGCCGCCAGCGCAGCAACCTCCAGCACAGCCTCAGCCGCCAGCGCAACCGCCAGCGCAACCGCAGTATCAACAGCCTGAGGCGACGCAACCTCAGCCGCCGGCACAGCCGCAATACCAGCAGCCTCAGCCGCCAGCGCAGCAGCAGTATCAACCGCCTGAGGCGACGCAGCCTCAGCCGCCGGCACCGGGGTACCAACAGACCACTCCCCAGCCGACCCAGTATCCCCAGTCGATGCAGGTTCCGCCGGTGGGGCCACCGCCGGAGAAACCAAAGAGCAAAAAGACAATGATCATCGCGATCATCGTGGTGCTGGTCCTGGCCCTTGGTGGGGCCGGTGCCTTCTTCCTGCTAAAAGGTGGGGGCAAAGGCTCCGATGGCAAGGGAAGCGCAGCAGTGTCCTCATACGAGGACGCCAAGGAGGCCGTCGTCTACATCCGAGCAAAGGGCGCCATCCGCGATCCTGAAGTTGGAGATACCACCGTTTCAGGTTCTGGTAGCGGGTTTGTCATCAGCCCCGACGGCCTGGTTGTGACCAACAACCACGTCGTCACTGGTGCCGCGACGCTTGAAATATGGGTTGGAGGCGACTACGACAAGACCTGGAACGCCACGGTTCTCGGGGTGTCTGAATGCAACGACTTGGCTGTACTTCAACTTTCCGGGGCCTCGAACATGGCGTACCTCGACTTCTACAAAGGCGAAATCAAGGTCGGCATGGACATTTGGGTGGCCGGCTTCCCATTGGGTGACAAGGAATACTCGTTGACCAAAGGCATTGTCAACAAAGCCAATGCCGACGGTGACATCACCGGGACTTCGTCGATTGACCACACCATTGAGCACGACGCGACCAGCCAGCCGGGTAACTCCGGAGGTCCTTTGCTCAACGAGAACGGCCAGGTTGTCGGCATCCACTACGCAGGTTGGGAGACCAGCGCGGGTGAACGGCTGCACTATGCCATTGCGGCTGATCTGGCAGTGCCAGTTGTCGACACCCTCAAGGGTGGCGATTTCGAGTCGATTGGCGTCAACGGTTTCGCGATCGATGATGACGAAAGTGGCCTGGTTGGTATCTGGGTTTCTGGTGTAGCACCTGGTTCACCAGCGGCCAAGGTCGGCATTCTGGCTGGCGACATCATCACAACCATGAACGGCTTGCCTGTTGGCCAGAATCGGAATTTCAGTGGCTACTGCAATGTCATCCGCACGGCCGGTCAGGCCCCAATCTCAGTCGAAGTGTTGCGGTTCGACACCTCGGAGATGCTCAGAGGAGAGATCAACGGCGACAAGGTGCTGGAGCAAACCGTTTCCTTCCGCCAGGAGATTGAAGATCAGACCGGTGGCGGTGGCGTTGGTGGCGGTGGCGCCGACTACACCTACGAAATGGTGGTAGACGATACCGGCGTTCTCCAGGTTGAGGTCCCAGTGCAGTGGTCGTCACGCGACACCGCGCCAATCCAGGGTGACACACCGACGCCGGCCATCACTGCATCACCGAATATCAACAGCTATGACACCGGTTGGAACACCCCTGGTGTGACGATCCTCCGGATACCTGAGATCCCCAGTAGCGATGATGTGCTGTCCGCCTTTGGCTCCACATTTGCCTCTGGGTGCACAGTCGGTGAGATTTCCGACTACGCCGATGGGATGTACACCGGTAGATTCCAGGTCTACAGCGACTGTGGCGGGACCGACACAGTCGGTGTGGTTTTGGTTACATCTGCAGACGCCGGCGGCCACGGGATAGTCCTGGTTGCCCAGGTACTGACCGAGGCAGACGTAGGCGCGCTCCAGCATGCGTTTGAAACGTTTATGGCCAAATAGTCCAAATACGGTAGCCGGCCTCCGCCCAGATACTGGGTGGGGGCCGGTTCGTTTTTTGGCTGCTGGCGGCGGGCCCGGCCAGCAAAAGCTCTTCGGTCCTCTGGGCCACAACCAGGTGGTGGCCAACGGTGCCTTCGGGCCCCTGCCCAGGTTGTCCTCCTGCCAGGGCGTTACACTGGCGCTCATGTCAGGCCCGTTTATTGTTTATACCCACACTGATGAGGCGCCGCTGCTGGCGACCTATTCGTTCCTCCCCATCATCCAGGCGTTTGCTGGCCAAGCCGGCACCCGCGTGGTGACCCGCGACATTTCCTTAGCGGGGCGCATCCTCGCCCACTTCCCGGAGTACCTACCGGAGGACAAGCGCGTGCCTGACGCCTTGGCAGAACTTGGCGAAATGACCCAGGCGGCTGACACAAACATCATCAAGCTCCCCAATATCTCCGCATCCGTGCCGCAACTCCTCGCCGCCATCTCAGAGCTGCAAAGCCAGGGGTTCGCTGTCCCTAACTACCCCGAGGCACCGGCATCGGCGGCAGAAGTATCCGTCCGGGAGCGATACGACCGGGTCAAAGGTTCGGCCGTGAACCCGGTTTTGCGGCGGGGGAATTCTGACCGTCGCCCGCCCGCGGCGGTCAAGGCCTACGCCAAGCGACATCCGCACCGGATGGGAGCGTGGTCGCCGGATTCGCGAACGCGGGTGGCGACGATGGACACGGGCGATTTCAGGCACAACGAGAAATCTGTCGTGATGGAGCGTGATGACAATTTGTCGATCCGCTTGCAGCCGGCGGCGGGCGGCGAGCCAGTCAGCCTAAAGGCCAGCCTGCCCGTTTTGGCCGGTGAGGTCATCGACGGCACCTTCATGTCGGTTGCGGCACTGAGGGCATTCCTAGCTGAGCAAATAGAGCAGGCCTCGACCGAAGGCAGCCTGTTTTCGGTCCACCTCAAATCAACCATGATGAAGGTGTCTGATCCAATCATCTTTGGGCATGTGGTTGAGGCTTATCTGCCGGAGGTGTTTACCACTTTCGCTGACACCTTTGCTGATGGAGGCATCTCAGCCAATGACGGCCTGGGCACCCTCTTGGCGAAGGCCCGCGACCTTGATCAAGGTGACGCCATTGTTGACGCGGTGGCGCGTGGCTTGGCCGCCCGGCCGCCATTGGCCATGGTCAACAGCGACAAAGGCATCACCAACTTGCATGTGCCCTCTGACGTGATTATCGACGCATCGATGGCTGCGATGATCCGTGGGGGCGGAAAAATGTGGGGCCCGGATGGCCTTGAAAACGACACCCTCGCGGTCATCCCGGACTCGTCCTACGCCGCCGTCTACCAGGCGGTGATCGAAGACTGTATTGCTGGTGGTGCTTTCGACCCGGCGACGCTCGGTACCGTCCAGAACGTCGGCCTGATGGCTCAAGCGGCTGAAGAATACGGCTCACACGACAAGACCTATTTGGCGCCGTGTGACGGCGTGGTCGAGGTTGTGGCTGCGGACGGGACGGTGCTGATCTCGCACAAGGTTGAGCGCGGCGATATTTGGCGCGCCTGCCAAACCAAGGCTGCGGTGATCAAAGACTGGGTCCACCTGGCCGTTGAGCGAGCCCGGATCTCTGGCATGCCGGCAGTGTTCTGGCTCGACCAGAACCGCCCTCACGACGCCATCCTCATCCCACTGGTCGAAGGACACCTGGCGACAGAAAACACCGACGGACTGGACCTCCGTGTCATGGCACCTGTGGCGGCCTGCGCCTATGCCTGCCAGCGGATGCGCTCTGGTCTGGACACCATTGCTGTGACCGGCAATGTGTTACGCGATTACCTGACTGACCTATTCCCCATCCTGGAGGTTGGTACTTCAGCCAAGATGCTGTCAATCGTGCCGTTGATGGCCGGGGGCGGGATGTTTGAGACTGGCGCCGGTGGGTCTGCACCCAAGCACGTGCAGCAACTGGTGGCGGAAAACTACCTGCGGTGGGATTCTCTTGGGGAGTTCTTTGCCTTGGCGGCGTCATTCGAGCATTTCGCCCGCGTTACCGGAAACCCGCGGGCGGCAGTCTTGGCCCAGACGCTCGACCAGGCGACAGGCAGATTCCTTGAGGAGAACAAATCCCCTACTCGGAGTCTTGGCGGCATCGACAATCGCGGTTCGCACTTCTTTTTGGCGATGTATTGGGCCCAGGAACTGGCCGCCCAGACAGTCGACGAGGCACTGGCCGCCACCTTTGCGCCGGTAGCGGAGGCTCTCGTTTTGAACGAACCGACTATCATTGAGGACCTTATCGCCGTCCAAGGTTCACCTGCCGAGATAGGCGGCTATTACCGTCCAGATCCTGCCCAGGCCACGGCGGTAATGCGTCCGAGCGCGACCTTCAACCGCATTATCGACTCGATTTAGTAGCTGCCGGCGTCATCGCGACCTGCCTGATCTGAACGATACGGCCGCCTGCGCTTGGCCGGCGCGCGGTTCGCTTGACCAGGTATCACAATGGACGCCTGGTGGCCGATGGCGGCGGCCCGGGCCCTTTGCCAGCAGGGCCAATTACCACACCATTCAGCTGGTAGTCGAACTGGTCTTGAGCGCGAGGGCGGCGCGGGCCTAAAATGACAACCTGACGGCTTCCAGCCTGGAGCGAGGTTGAATTGACACCAACAGATCACCGGTCAGTCCCTGACGGCACCACCGGCCGGGACGCTCAGGGCGGGCGGCGTACTCACATTATCCAAATACTGCGCGACTCCCGTGAGCCCCTGTCCGTTCAGGAAGTCGCGGACAAGGTCTCCATCCACATCAACACCGCCCGCTTCCACTTAGAGTCGCTGGTGGAGGCTGGTCTAGCTGATCGCCAGACCGAGGCCCGCTCAGTCCCCGGCCGGCCAAAGGTGGTCTATTCGGGTACCCTGCCCAACCAAACTCACGAGCGGGCCATGGGCTACCGACTGTTGTCGGAGATGCTAACCACCGCCATCGCCAAGTCCTGGCCGGAGGCCGGAACCTGGCTCTACCAAGTGGGCCACGAGTGGGGGCGCTACCTGACCTCCCGGCCAGCGCCGTTTGAAGACATCAACGAGGCCGAAATCAGCGGCCGTCTGGTGGACAAACTGGACGCCTTGTGGTTTGCCCCAGAGGTGATGGACGAGCCGGGCGCGACTTCACTTCTGCTGCATAACTGCCCGTTCTACGACTCGGCCCGGCGCTTCCCGGACGTGGTCTGCCAACTGCACGCCGGCATGGTCAACGGCTCGCTGGAAGAAATGGGCTCTGGCCAGCGCCTGAATGAATTGACGCCACAGACTGAGCACCACCGCTGCATCGGCACACTCGGACCGACGCCGGCCGGCCCGGAAACTTCGGTGACCCTGCACACTCAAACAGAGCCCGATTGATTGCCGGCCCGTTTTTCATGAGACTCGTCCAAAGCCCCTCCAATTGGGTTTTGCTCCAGGTGGCCACTGGTCCAGCGCGGCCCTTGGCTACGTCCAAGACAGGGCGCAACCTGGATAACTGCGCCGCCAGAGAATAGGACCCACTGTTGGGCGCCCCCACCCCACCGCCCGCCCGTAGCGCCGGTCAGATTACCCATCTCAAGGGCCGCTGGATTGACGGTTGGGACCCCGAAGCTGGAGACCAATGGGAGGGTGGCGGCCAGCGAATTGCCCAGCGCAACCTAGGGTTTTCGATCTATGCCGAATTCCTGGGGTTTGTTGTTTGGCAGTTGTGGAGCATCGTGGTGGTCTCTCTGGACGGCTGGAAGGGGTTTGCCTTTACTGACTCTCAGCAGTTTTGGCTGATCTCCCTGCCGGCCCTTGTAGGCGCCACCTTGCGCTTCCCCTACACGCTGATGGTGTCAAAGGTCGGTGGGCGCAACTGGACCATTGTTTCGGCAGCCCTGCTGTTGTTGCCCACTACCGCCATGAGCTTCGCTATCGCCAACCACCCCGATGCCAACGGGCAGGGAGGCACATCCTACTCAGTGATGCTGCTGGTGGCGGCGCTGGCCGGCTTTGGTGGCGGCAACTTCGCCAGCTCCATGGCCAATATCACCTTCTTCTTCCCGCAACGCACCAAGGGCTGGGCCCTTGGGCTAAACGCCGCCGGGGGCAATATTGGTGCTGCTGTGGCGCAGTTCACCGTGCCGATTCTGGTGACGCTGACAGCTGCAGCAGTAACCGGGGGCGGCCCCAAGGTGCCCAACCTGCCCATCGCCGGCTGGTTTTGGATCCCGTTCATTGTCCTGGCAATGGTGTTGGCCTACTTTGGCATGAACAACTTGACAAGCGCCAAGGCCGATATGGCCGGCTACCGCGCCGCCTTGAAAGACCCACACCTGTGGCTGCTCAGTTTCCTCTACATTGGCACCTTCGGCTCTTTTATTGGCCTGGCCGGCGCCTTCCCGAAGCTAATTGCTGACCAATTCCCGGCCTTCAAGCTAATCAACCTTGGCGTGGTTGGTATTGGTCTGGCCTTCACCGGCCCGTTGGTAGGGTCTCTGGCCCGGCCGTTTGGTGGCAAGTTGGCTGACAAGGTGGGCGGCGCCTACATCACGGTGGCCTGTTTCACTGTGATGATTGCTGCCGCCTTTGCTGCGATCAGGGTGTTGGCTGGCCACAGCCCGTCCTTCTGGGCTTTCCTAGCTTGTTTCTTGGTGCTGTTCATTGCCACCGGTGTGGGTAACGGTTCAATGTACAAAATGATCCCGACCATCTTCGCCTACCGCGGCGGCCAACAAGACGCCGCCAAGGCATCGGCCGGAATAGCCACCGAGCGGAAAACCTCCAGTGCCTTGGGGATCATCTCGGCTTTTGGCGCCTACGGCGGGTTTTTGATGCCGCAGATGTTTTCCCTGGCCCTCAGGCAGCGCGCCGATGTGGGCCCCGACCACGTGGTTCAGGGCTACACCTTGGGGCTGTGGTGGCTGATTGTGGCCTACACCGTCTTCCTAGTGTGCACCGTGGCCTTCTATGTGGTGCCGTTCTTGGGGCGCAACACCCGGCTGTGACAAGGGCCCGGGCGGAGCTGGGAGTGGATTAGTAATTTGTTCCCATGGAGATGACTGTTGACGCGGCAGGACGAATCATGATCCCAAAGTCGCTACGGACTGCTCTGAGTCTGGCGCCGGGGACGCGGGTCGACGTCTCCATTTACGGGTCTGGCCTTCAAATCACGCCCGGAGGGCGGTCTGCTCGTTTGGCTCGGGATCACGACGGGCGCCTGGTGGCCGATGGCGGAGGCTCGCTTGACGATGCAGCGCTGTTCGCTCTGATTGACGCGGGCCGCCGTTGAGCTCCTGGCAGCTGGCAGTCCCTGTACCAGAATCAGCGCAGGACGTACAGATACCGGCGGTCTTTGGGGCGCAGCGCCGCTTCGATCTTGCCGTCCAGCGTGACGAGGCGGGCGCCGTGTGAAACGGCGAGGGCCAGCAGGTGGAGGTCGGTGACCTGACCGTGGCCTGAAAGGGCGTAGGAGAAAACAGTGTCGGCGACGTTGCGCGTGTCGTCCGGCCAGAATGCCACTCCGGGTGTCGAAAGCAACGCCGATACGGCCTGCCGGGCCAAGACCGGATCTGGCCGCGCGCTGACGGTCGGGTTGAGCAGCATTCGCAGCAGGCCAGCCTGCGTCATCGGAGTCGTCGCGATGACACCCGCCTGGTCGAACCAGGCCCGCGCGATGCCACGGTGAGGGTGGCCGGTGAGGTGGAGCGCTGCCAGAACGTTAACATCAGGTAGGTCAGTCGTCTTCAAGTGCCGCCTCGATAATCTCGTCCGTCAACTCTCCGGGCGATTCGAAACTGATGAGAAAGCTGCTTCGCGGGCGAGCCGCCACGGCCTCGCCTGCCAAGGCGACCAAGGTCGCGCTGGCAGGGCGCCCTGGCCATCTGGCTTGACCAGCGGCAATGATCTGGTCAACCTCGGGCGTCCGGGTGACCAGCACACGAGGGTGTTTGGTCGGCATGCCGCCAGTGTATCACCACGGTATCGACAAGTGATTCACCGCGACTGACTCCCCGGCAGGCGGCTAGGGCACCCATAGTCGTCCCGCCAGCGCGGACAAGTCAATTCATAGGGTTTCTTGCGACGCATGATGCGCGCACAGTACGAGCTTGTTGGAACCGAAAACACCGGCGGACAATGGCTCGACCGTTGGGAAGTGCGGCTTGATGGGCCTGATGAAGGTATGGCGGCGATGTGTATGGACTGCCGGCGTCTGGACGCACCGTTGTGCTCCACTCCGCCCCAAGATCCCTAACTAGCTTGGCGCCAATAACTGGCTGGCAAGATAGCCTCGTGGGTCGAGGATGACACCCGCAGACGCGATAACAGATCCCATCGAGATCCAGGACGCGGTGGCAGGGTGGCAGCGGGATCTGCTGCACGCGCTCGCGGCCGATGACGACGCCTGGCCAGAGACGCCTGACTTGCCGTACTGGACTGACAAGCCTGATTGGGATGGCTACGGTGGACTGGTACTGCTTGCGGCCTATGACGAACAACCCGAGTCGAAACCCGGTGCTCGCAAGCGCTTCGGCTTTCGGAGTACGCCACCGGACCTGCCGCGTGCTTGGGAAGACTCGGCTGCTTTCCAAGAGGCGGCCAAGGCGCCCGTCCGTTATCCCACGCTGTTGTCAGGCGTCGAGTGGTGGCTGCCAATTTCAAGTGGGCCCAGCGTGTTCGAGGCTCCTCGATTGACTGGTCAACCAACCCGGATGAGCCAGGTTGACCTTCTTGTCGGTGAACTCCAAATGCTCGCGAGCCGGCTCGGCGTCAGCGATGAGACCGAGCTTGACCGCCTGCGGCAAGCGGGGCCGCCATCGAACGAGGCTGATGCCGGCACCGCCGGGCGCTTTGGCCTGGCCGTCTTTATGAAATTGGCGCTGACCGCCCAGCAAAACCGCTTGCCGTTACTACTCGACTACTAGCCCCGCCGGGCTCGTCGCTGTGGCGCTTGCCAATGCCTTGGGCCATTGGCCGCAGGTCAGAACTGTTCGAGTAAGCCCGGCAGAGGTCCACACTAAGCCGCTTGCTCGAAACTCGCCTATCTTGCGCCGGGAGCCAGGTGCAGGCTCCTCCTTCGGTCCCTGGTTCCAGTAGGTGATGGTTGGACTCCGGTAGTTCATGTCCGACGCGAAATATCGGACTGTTGATGGCGTATACTGCTGATCCAGTAGTTCACGACAGGCATGATCATCTGGAGCGATAATATGGCGAGTGGTGCGGGCATCAGCGGAGCGGGCCGAGCCCAACTGACTGCTATTCTCGCAAGCGGACGCCGGTTTGTTACACCTGATCAGGCAGCTCATGTCCTTGGCGTCGATGCTTGTGTCGCCGCAAAGAGGTTGGCGCGCTGGGCAGATAACGGGTGGCTCCGGCGTGTGCAGCGCGGGCTCTACTTGGCCGTCCCAGCCGATGCAGCAGACCCGGCCGCCTGGACTGAGAACCCGCTGATCGTCGCGGCGCAAGTCTGGCCTGGCTACTTCACCGGCTGGACGGCTGCGTCGTACTGGTCGCTGACAGACCAGTCGTCTCGTGTCACGGTGCTGAAGACGACCACACGGGTACGGGCCGCGGCGGTGCGCCTGCTCGACAACGATTACCTGATATCCACGGCTGGCGACATGAGCTGGGGGCTCAAGACTCAGTGGTTCGACGAGTACCGCCTTCGATTCGCGGATCCCGCACGTGCCGTCGTCGAAATCCTGGATTCCCCCCGCATTGCCGGAGGCATTCGTCATGGCGCAGATATCCTCGCCACCTACCTGACAGACCATGAAGCAGAGACCTTGTTGATCTATTCGGAACGCCTTGGCAATCGCAGCGTGTTCAAACGCCTCGGATTCTTGGTCGAGACACTGGGTTTGGCACTGCCCGATCTGGTCGAAACTTGCCTCCGACATCTGTCAAAAGGCTTGTCGAAGCTTGATCCCGATGGGCCGGCCGGCGGTAGCACGAGCACTCGGTGGCGATTACGCGTGAACGTGCGCATCAGCCCCGAGGGGCCTTCATGATCACACGCCGAGAACTCGACCAGTTGCGCGGCGAGTGGTCTCTCGCGGTCGATGTCCTTGAGAAAGACTACGCGCTAGGTTGGACGCTCGCCGGCATCGCGCAGCACCCGGATCTTGCGTCGATGTGGGTGTTCAAGGGCGGCACCTGTCTCCGCAAGTGCTTTTATGAGACCTACCGGTTTTCTGAGGATCTGGATTTCACTGTCGTCGCTAATGGGCCGGAGGAACCGGCTGAGCTTCAGAGCATCTTTGCCGAGGTCGCCGATTGGGTTTACGACGAGTCCGGCATTGAGCTGGTGGTCGATGACAGCACGTTCCGGCATGGGGAGAACCGGCGGGGAAAGCGGACAACCCAAGGACGCCTCGCCTACCGAGGACCCAACGCAAGCCGAAGGACACCGCCGAAGGTGAAACTGGACTTGACCTCGGACGAGGCCGTGGTGCTGGAGCCGGTGACTCGCCGAATCGTTCACCATTACAGCGATGGGCCGCTACCGGTCCGTGGTGTGCTTGCCTACCCGATCACTGAACTCTTTGCCGAGAAGCTGCGGGCTCTTTCCGAGCGCTGTCGTCCGCGGGACCTCTACGATGTGATCTATCTGCATCGGCACCCTGACCTGTATGGAAAAGCCACCGAGGTCGAAGAGGTTCTGCGAGAGAAATGTGCTTTCGTCGGCATCGCGGTTCCAACGCTCGAATCACTGCTGACCACGCCATACAGAGTCGAGATTGAGGGCGAGTGGGAGAGCATGCTCGGACACCAATTGCCCAAACCGCTGCCCCCGTTTTTGAGCCACTGGAACGCTCTCGGAGACGTGTTCGACTGGCTTGCCGGCCTGCGGCAGACGGTCGAGTTGCCGCGCGCTGAACAAGAGGGACTGGACCCTGAAGGGTTGTCTCCTGTCGCGATCCGGACCTGGGAGCGCGGATTTCCTCTGCAGCTTTTGCAGTATTCCGCAGCTAACCGGCTCTGTGTCGAGGTCAACTATCACGCGAAGGACGGCAAGGTCGGTCCGAAAATCGTTGAGCCGTATTCGTTGCGTCGAACCCGTGAAGGCAACTATTTGCTCTTCGTTGTCAACGACCAGGGCCTTCTACGCAGCTTTCGCGTTGATCGGATCGCCGGCATGCGACCCACGACGCAGACATTTGATCCAAAGTATCGAGTCGAACTCTAACGATGATGCTCGATTCAAATCGTCGACTGAGGCTTTGATCTGGGCCGCGCAGAACCGCTATTCCTGCATGCGGGAAAGGGTGCGCCCGGGTCTAGGCACATGTGGAAGTCCAAGGTGCAGGAGCCAACGAAAGGTGGGCACGGATGCGGATTTGGTTTCAGTCTTGCAGTTCGTCGTATACCGCCAGATCGCATGACATCGCGTCGGTTCTCCCGTCACCAGGAAAGACCCCGCCGGCAGCCAGCGTGACGTGGCGGCACGAGCCAACCTTGGCAAAAACCAGGACAACGGTTTCAGCACCACAAGCATCTTTGCCAATCTCGCTACCGGTTGTCCCATCGCATGGTTCTGCGAAAAGCTCTGCCACGTGGAGTTCTCCTCCATCAACATCTAAATACCAGGAGTCTCCATCTTCCATCACAAGGAGGCCATTTATCAGGTTTTGTGCCGCATCGGTCACGCCAATTCTGGTTTGTCTGGACCAGGTGTTGTCGGGGTCATAGACGCACTCAGCCGGGATCCAGCCATCCTCCATGCTCCAGACGCCGTTGTCGTCACCACAGCCAGAGGAGCTTAGGCGCACCTTACCGGTGTAGTACCGCCAGGGTGTCATAGTGTCAGCCTGGCCATCTGGCCAGCTGTTCTGCTCGCCTCCCTTTTTGGAAGATGGATTATCAGCCTGATCTGTGGCATTGGCCGAGTCAGATTCCGTAACGCCATCGCCCTTCAAAATTCCGGCTTGGTCGTTTTGGTTGGCGCAGGCGCCAAATAAGCTGGACAACAAGAGGAACACCGCAACCAAGCCCATCGAGGCTGGTGGCCAAGGCAGACGCCGGCGGGTCTTTTTCAGTCCAGAACTCGCGGAAGTCATGTGAAGAGCTGGCATTCGAATTCCCTCCAATGGAGGAATGGTACTCCCGGTCTGCAGCAATGACGAACGCGAACTACTGTCGGTTGTGGCTGCTCACCTATCCACCTTCGTGGGGAGAGACACAGACAAGTCCGTTGATATGGCAGTTGCCAAGCAGTGGTTTCTGTTGCCTACCACCGAGACGGCTTTTCTTGACGCTCCGCCAAAAATCGGGGACACGGCCAGCGAAGCCAAACGGCGCCATTGTCTATGGCCATTTGTTAGGGCCCCGGATATTGGAGACTGGGCCGAAGCCATGGTTGCGCTCACTGAGCGCCAAGCCTTTCCACGCCCTGCGGCGCCGCAGAAACAAGTCCGAATACGCCGATATCATCCTTGGGCGCGTCGACTTTATGGAAGAGGTCAGGAGTTCGAATCTCCTTTGCTCCAACCGGAACGCCGGAGGCGACTTCAGCCTTGGCCTAGGGCCGCAGCTGTCGCATCCCAATTCAGGCGCTGCTTGATATCTGCCATCTCACCTGAGGTAGCCGGCTTGACCAGCCTGTCACTGTTGTTCGAACCAGAGACGTCAAAGGTGTAGGTCAGCTGCAACCGCGTCAACCCTTCTTGGCTGGCAGCCAGCGAACAGGCCTCAAAGTCATGCTGGCATTGTTCGGCAATGGCTGACCAAGCCTCCAGGCCGGCCCCGTCATCAATCCGAGCCGTCACGTCAATTAGGGCAGACCGAGTTTTTTCCGGACCGGCCTGCTGGTCAAAAATGAAATTGCCCATTGAGTAGACAATCAGCTTGCCCTGATAGGCCTCGGTTGACTGGATCCAATGGGCGTGGTTGCCAATGACCATGTCGGCGCCGGCGTCGATCATGCCCCGGTACAGATTGGTTTTGATCTCGTCCGGTCCGGCCTGGTATTCGGCGCCGGAGTGAGGCCAAGCGATCGTTGGCAGCAGCTCAGAAAAGGCCGTGATCTCCGCCACTTCGTCAGCTGTTGGGGTTTTGAAAACACCGTCATAACCACAAAAGCCAAAGGGCAATGGGTATTCCCCGGTCGAACCATCGTCCAAGGTCCCGGTCACGGGCAAAACCACCACATCGCAGTTAGGGCCATTGGACGGATCAGGTGCCCCAAAGTATTGAATCGAGGCCGCGGCCAGGTTTTCTTGGGTAGTGGCAAAACCCTCCATGCCCTGGTTGTCGGTGTGGTTGTTGCCCAAATCGACCGCCGTGAACCACTTCGCCACGCTCGGCAGATAGGCCGGATCGCAGTTGAACTCCAAGGTCTGGTCCATCACGGCCGAGCTAATATCCAGGCCGCCCACCGCCGGGCACTCGAAGTTGGCCACCCAGGCGTTGTAGTTCTCCGGAACCCATTCGCCCAGGCGCTGGAACGGGTAGTCGTACTGCAAGTCACTGGCCATGGACCAGTCGTTGATGTAGCGGCCAAAGAAAATGTCCCCAAAGAACAGGTAGTGACCTATGGCTTCGACCACGGCCGGTAGCTCCGGCGTCGGTTCTGGCGTTGGGCTAGGCGAGGCAGCCTCGGCCACCGGGGCTGCTGGCAACCTGTGAGCGGCCGGTGGATCACCGCAACCGGCAATCAACAAAGGTGCGGCTACGGCGATGACGAGCAGAAATCGGCGTCTCATTTGGGACCTGCTATTCGTCCTGTCAACGTTCAAGGTTTTGAGGCAGTCTAGCGGACCCGAACCTGGCTGAACCCGAGCCCAAGCTCCCAGCTTAGCGGCCCGCGGCTGCGGCATCGGGCAAAGGCTTCCAGCGCTTCCAAGTGACAGATTGGGACCGGCTCGATAGGTTGGCTGGCATGAGCTTTGACCTGCCCGCAGCTGTGGTTGGGGCCCCTATGGCCGATGCCGGAAGGCTCGCCTTGCGCTGGGCCACTCGACTGCGCGGCTTGGCCAGAGCCAGGTCACAACCGCACCGGAGGAGCTATGATCGAACTACCTGAAGCTCAAACCCTGGCCGGCCAGCTTCGCGCCACGCTCACCGGACGCCGGGTTGAAGAAGTGGTAGCCGGTGCCTCGCCGCATAAGTTCGCCTTCTTCAACGGCGATCCTGCCGCATACGGCCCGGCCCTGATGGGACGAACCTTCACCGACGCACAGAGCTACGGCGGGATGGTCGAGCTAATGGCCGGGGAGATGTCCTTGGTCTTCCACGACGGCATCAATCTGCGCTGGCTCGCACCCAGCGAAGTGCTGCCCGCCAAACACCAGCTGCTGGTGGGCCTAGATGACGGCAGCACCCTGCTGGCTTCGGTTCAGATGTATGGCGGGCTGTGGCTGGCCCAGACCGGCCAGCTCGATTCGCCCTACTACCAACTGGCCCGCTCACGCCCCTGCCCGCTGACCGAGGCCTTCGACCGGACCTGGTTTGATGGCATTGTCGCCGAGGCCAAACCGACGCTGTCCGCCAAAGCCCTGCTGGCCACCGAACAGCGCATTCCAGGCCTGGGCAACGGCGTGCTCCAGGACATCTTGTTCCGCGCCCGGGTCCATCCCCGCACCAAGATCAACACCCTCAGCGCCGCCGAGCGCGGCCGGTTGTTCAACTCAGTCAAAACCACCTTGGCCGCCATGGCTGAGGCCGGCGGTCGCAACACCGAAAAGGACTTGTTTTCCAGCCCTGGCGGCTACCAGACGTTGCTTTCGGCCAAGACCTACCACGCCCCTTGCCCTAGCTGTGGCGGCGGTATTGTGCGCGCGGCCTACCTTGGCGGAAACGTCTACTTCTGCCCCACCTGCCAACCCCAGCCCTGAATTCACGAGTCCGAGGTATCGCATGAGTCCAGGTCAGACCCTCTTCCCGCGAATTTGAGGTATGGCATGACATTTCGCGGACCCCGACCCAGGCCAGGGCACTGGCTGATTGGAGCGACCTACCTGGGCACCGCGGCCTGTTGGACGTTTTCGACGCCAGTGTGGGACGTGAATTCCGGGGTTCTGGTCTCCCAACTGCTGGGGGCGCTGGCGCTGACCGGATTCGCCTGGGTGTTTTTCATCGCCACGCGCGCCCGGCCGCTCGACGCGCTGTTTGACGGCCTGGACAAGGCCTATCTAACCCACAAGTGGCTTGGAATTGGCTCCGTCGCGCTGGTGGTGGCGCACCTTATCACCATGCATGCCGCCGATGACCGCCCGGCGGACGGATATGGCCGGCAGCACCCCGAGGGACTTGGCGCACTCGGCCTGCCCAGCCTGGCTTTGTTCGTGGTTCTGGTCCTGGTGACCCTACTGGCCGGCCGGACAAGCTACGAGAATTGGAAGGCCACACACCTAATCTTGGTCTTGTCCTATGCGCTGGGATTGGCACACTACTCCAACACTTCTGCCTACGGGAACTTCAGCCTGTCGCCGTTTAGTCTTTGGCTGAACCTAGTCAACCTCTGCGGTGTCCTAGCGGCCACATACGTGCTTGTCTTCAACCGCAAGTTCGCCTTCAGGTACAAATACGAAGTGGCGGCCGTGCGGTCGGTAGCCGTTGGCACTGTGGAACTAACCGGCACGCCAAAGGGCCGTGCCATGAGCCACCGGCCGGGTCAGTTCGCCTTCATGAAGTTGTCCGGCAGGCGGATTCGATTCCCGTCCCACCCATTTACGATCAGTTCCTCGCCCAAGGCCCAGCAGATCCAGTTCACCATCAAGTCGCTGGGTGACCACACCGCCCACTTGGGCGACGCCATCGAGGTCGGTGACGAATTCGCCTTGTCAGGGCCGCACGGACGGTTCGACTACACCAAGGCAAGCCGGCGCCAGCTCTGGATCGCCGGTGGGATTGGAATCACTCCGTTCAGGAGCTTCCTCGCATCAGCTGTCCCGGCAGAGTTCTCGGTCGACCTGTTCTATGCCTACCACGGCCATGCCCAGGCCGCTTATCTTGATGAGCTGACGGCCATGGCGACGGGCAACCTCCGCCTGCATCTGGTCGACGACACCGTCGACGGCTTTCTCACCGCCGCCCAGATCGAGCAGCAGATTGACGGTGGGACGCCGGTCGATGTCTTTTTCTGTGGCCCCGAGCCGTTGCGCCGGGCCATCAAAAGCGGACTGAGGCGCAGCCAAATCGAAGTGCTGAGCTTCCACGCCGAAGCATTCCGCTTTGGCCGCTGAGCCAACACCTGTGCCAAACCTCGGTCTCGCCGCAGAAGGGTGAGTTTGCGAAACCTCGGTCTCGCTACAAAACGCGGGTCCACCTGCACCAACACCGCGAGACTGAGCTTTGGCATACGCCAGGCTCAGCCCCGCCGCGCTGGGTTGGGTTCTACTTCTGCTTCTTTTGCTGCTTTTGCTGACGGGCTTGGTCGGCCCCCTCGTGGCCGCGCTGGATGGCCTTGGCCATGACGCCTTCGATGCCACCGGCGCCGGCCTTGGCGCCACCACCCCCGGGAAGGCCCTGGAGTTGATGGGAATTGGCCCCCGGCAGGATCGACTGAGTGGTGTTAGTGCGTCGCTCGACCAATTGGTCTTTCTGATCGAGGTGGTCGATCTTGATGTCGGTGTCAATCTCGTAGCGATGCCGCGCCGCCGGGTTGCGATAAAAGGCGTGAATCGCGCCGTAGACAACAGGACCCAAGACGAACAACGCCAGCGGCCCCCAATTGTCCTCTGAGCTGGAAGAAGACTCCGCCAAGACGGTGGTAAAGGTGGCTGCTTGAGCCGGCAGGGCCACCATCAAGCTGACCAGTCCGGCCAGCAATCCGGCTGCCATGCCGCGCCCTACTACTCGCAGGGCTTTTCTGAGGGACAATCGCCTAATCATCTCAACCTCCCAGAATCAGCCAGATAACGCCGGCCACCATGCCAACCACTTGAGCCACGCCGGCCACCACCAGCATGCGAGCCTTGCTCGTGGGCACTGAGCCGATTGTCTTGCCGTTGGTGCCATTGACCGCGATGTAGTGCAGCATTGGCCCCTTCGACCGGACTTCCAAGTATGAATAGACCCAAACCGGGCACAGCAGCGTCACCCACCGCTCGCCTTGAACCTGGACGTCGTCATGCTGGTACATAACGCCATGGTCGTAGTAGGGCATGGTCTTGTTGGCTTGAACATGCGAGATGTCGACCAACTGCCCCCCAACCAGGCCACGTACTTCGCTGACATTGGAAGTACGGCGCTCGGCCCGGAACTCACCTTGGAGGTAGTGGGGGTCATAGGGCACGGTGGCGTGGGTGTCCCACGGCGCCACCGAGTTGATGATGTTGTGGGTGTTGAGCCGGGCATCTTGATTGGCAAACTCGGCGTTCGAAGGCACCAGCAGGTCGTTGACCAACAGGTCGAAGCGCCGCTCAAAGGAGTAGATGTCGTAGTCGTAGTAGGTGGTCGAGGAATCGCCTTGTTTCTTGGTGTGCTTGCGAACCAGGTGCGCGCCAAGTCCCCGGTGGTCGGCCTTGGCGTTGAGGTCGACCATGAAATAGGGGAAATAGACCGGTTGGATGTTCTCCAAGGTGTATTGGGCCAAGAACTTGCGGTTGGCGAAGGCGCGTCGTTTCTTCAAGAACTCCTGCATCGATGCCTTGGCTTGTTCCCTGGTGACTGTGAAAGGCACAATGCCATCTGGCCGGGCACCGTTTGGGATGCGGTTAGCCGGACTCAGCTGGTTGCGGCACCAGTGGCATTTGACCCCGGCCAGATTCGCGGCCTGGACCACCATTTCCGCCCCGCAGCTGGGGCAGCGCAGCGTCATGACCTGGTCTTCCGATTCGGCCACGTCTTGGCTGGCGCCGACCGAGAACTCACTACCCCGCAGATTGGCAACGTCGTCGTTGACCAAGCTGGCCACCCCGGAAGCATCAAGCACAAAGGTCGAACGGCAGTCCTGGCAGCGCATTTGGCCCAGTTCGACCACCCAGGCCGTGTCAGCCCCGCCGCATTTGGGGCAGGACACACGTTCTGCGAAGTCCTGACCCGGCGGGGCCGGCGGGGCTGCGACTGGTGGCGGTTCCTGGGCTGGTTGCGCCGGTGGCGCTTCGGCCGATGCCGGTTCCTGGGCTGGTTGCAAAGGCGACGGTCCGCCCGCTGGTGGCGCCGGCGGCGCCTCGGCCGATGCCGGCGGTTCAGCTGGGGGACCAGCCACGGGTGGCGCTGGCGGCTGGCCGGGTGGAACCGATGCTTGCCCCGACTGGTTTGGGACTGGCGGCGGAGTCTGCGTCACGTCAATCGCTCCCCACTGGTGTCATCACACTCACATGCGGCCCAGGATCTCTTGCTGTTTGGCCGCAAACTGCTCTTGGGTGATGAGCCCTTGATCCGCCATGGCCTTGAGCTGCCCTAGCAGGGCCACTGGATCCTGGGCGCCGGCTGCGGCAGCAGGCTCTGGCGAGACGGGCGGCGGAGGTGCCTGGCCGGCATCGGGCGCTGCGGGCTGAGCGGCAGGCGCGGCTGGTGGGGCTGCCGGTGCCGGCGCGGGCGCGGGCGGGGCAGCGGGCGGCGGGGCCACCGGCTGCTGCATGCCAGCCAGCGTGCCACCCATGTAACCAACCCCCATGCCAACGCCCATCATGCCGGCGCCGCCGCCGCTTTCACCAGCGGCCAGGGCCGCATCGGCCAGCGTGGTCTGGGTGTAGGCATTGCCAATGCCGCCTTGCAGCATCATGCCCTGGTTGTACTTGTCCATCAGCTGGCGCGAGGCTTCGTCGTATTCGATGGCGCTGACGGCGCAGCTGACAACCTCAATGCCGAAGCGTTCCAGCCAAGAGCCCTCCGGGCCGGCCTCTTCGGTCAGAGCCTTGGCTAGTTCTGGGCCGTGGGTCGCCAGCGAGGCAATGTCGGTGGTCTTCGACATAGCCTGCAAGGCCGCCTCGAAGGCCGTGATGAACTCCTGGAACAGCTGGTCAGAGGCCTCTTCGTTGGCCAGCGTGTAAAGCTGGGTGTTGGCGGGGAGGAAGTTGCGGAAGAACAGTACTGGGTCGACAATCCGAATTGAGTACAGCCCGCGGGCCATCAGCCTGAGCACCGGGGCCTGGACCGAACCTGGTGGCACCAGGGAGAAGTCCTTGTAAGGCAGCGGCACGGGGGTGCCGAAGCGTTGGTTACGGATCTCGCGCAGGTTGATGTAGTAGGCCAGCTGCTGACCGCTGGGCTGGCCGCCGTACTTGAAACGCTCGAAGGATTGGCTGATCAGTGACTTGCGGAAACCGTCGCCGGCAAACAACGAGGGCTGGCCGTCGTTGGCGAAGGAGTAGTAACCCGGCTCGACGGAGACATCCTTGATACGGCCGCCGTCCGTCACTACCAAAGCGGTGTTTTCCGGGATCAACAGGCGCGAACCATCAGAAATGATGTTGGCCGAACCGCGTGTGTTCGATCCGCGGCCCTGGTTCTGGGCCTGGAACAGGCCTGGGGCCACCAGTAGTTGCTCGTCAAAAGCCGGTGCCGTGATGAACTCGAGCCACTGGTCGGCTAGCGAGCCTCCAACTGCCCCAACTGCTGCTTTGATCAGACCCATTTGTCTCCCCTACCCGTTGTTGCGGTACGCCGGGTTAGCTCCCAAGCGAAAGGAGCCTCCTGGCGGGGCCCGGGCCAAATTGGCCGGTCCGCCGCTTACTTTATCCCAGCAAGCTGGAAGGGACTAGCCGATGGGCTGGTGAAAAACGAGATCCAGCGACCCGAAATGACGTGGTCAGCGCGGCACAAACTTGGTTGGCTCCGGGGTGCCAGGACCGAGGCCTTACCAACTATTCGTCGCTGGCTTCATCCTCCGTCACCCACTGGCGTGGATCGATCTGCGGGCGGGACCACTGGTAGTCGGATTCGAACAGCGGCGAGGAAATCATCAGGTCAGCCGTCGAGGCGTTACAGGCCGCAGGGGCGTTCCACAAAGCGGCCAGGCGCAACAACGCTTTGACATCCGGATCATGCGGCTGGGGCTCTAGCGGATCCCAGAAGAAGATCAGCACGTCGAGCCGGTTTTCCGCGATCATGGCGCCGATTTGTTGGTCGCCGCCCACCGGACCGGACAGCAGCCGGTTGACCGGCAGGCCCAGTTCGAATTCGATCATGGTGCCAGTGGTGCCGGTGGCCCACAGGTCGTGGCCGGACAGGGTGTCGCGGTTGAACTCTGCCCACCTCAGTAGGTCAGTCTTTTTGTTGTCGTGGGCCACCAGGGCGATTCGCCGGCGGCCGGCAGTCGCGTTTGACATAGTTCAATCAAAGCGCAAAACCGGCTCGCTATTCCCCAAGCTCGACGAGTGGCGCCGCCATCGGCCGCATTAAGCCAGGTAAGCGCCATTCTTGCGCCAAAAAAACTGACCGCATTTCTGCTGAGACCGGCGGCAGATCTAGGGCGAACTGAGCTCCCTGCGCAGGGTCAGATGGTCCCGCCTACAAAGACCAACGCATCAGGTCCTAGTCCCGGGCGGAAGACCAAAACCCGGGGAGCTCATCCGGGTAAAGTGTCCCGCCCAATCTTCAGGTCGATAATCGCGCTGTTGCCAGCCCAGTCCCACCAGGCCCGGCGGGTGGCCTGGTTGGCGATAATCTGGAAGGCACCCACCACGACAGCAATGAAAAACAATGACCCAATGCCGTAAATGACGCACCGCGCCAGGGTGCGACCGAAACCCGGAGCTCCACCGGTGTCCACCCTGACCATTCTCACGCGAACCGCCTTTTTGCCAATCGTTTGGCCCTTGAGGGCGTTCAGTACCCACTGGACCACTACCACCACCGCGCCAAAAACGAGCGGCACGCCGAATCCGCTCTCAGACGAACTACTGCTGCCCGAGGAACCCCCAAACGCGACCATAAGACCGACGAACACAATGATTGCCGCGATCGACGTATCGATGAAAAGTGCAACGAACCTCTTTCCCGGGTTCGCGGGTGTCGCCCCTTTCAGGGCCGGATACCAATCGCCAAGGTCGGCGTGACCTGGTGGAAGTTGTGAGGGGCACATTGCGACCACTCTTTCTGTGAAGCCCCGCCTGGCGGGGCTAGTGAATTGGAGCCAGATAGATTATGCCAGATTTATCATGCTTTCACCCGAGGCGGCCGTCTCCACAGTTGATGTGTGATCCATCAGCTTCCACCAGCGGCCCGGGCATCAACCAAAGTAGGCGACGAGGCCTGGTCCGCCTATGCGCGGGCACTAGGCCTCAGGCTGTACCAGCTCCGAAGCGATAGGCGCCTGACTCAAGAGAAACTCGCTCACTTGGCGGGAATCACGCGGTTCCACTACCAGCAACTCGAAAAGGGGCGATCACAGCCCGGGACTCCGGCCAACCCGACTTTGAGAAACCTGATCGCCATAAGCCAAGCGTTGGAGGTGCCCCTGACTGGACTGCTTCCGCCTGGAATTCCGGACCTAACCGACGGCCGATAGCACCGACCAACTCGGTAGGACTCGGTTACATCCGGGGCGAGAGGTTTGCCTGGATCGCGGCCACATCACCGGAGCAATCCACTAGCTGTGGCTTTCGCCCAGGAAGGCCAAGACCGCCAAGACGCGCCTGTGATCGGTGGCCGATGCCGGCAAGTTGAGTTTGGCAAATATCGCTGAGATGTGCTTTTCCACACCTCCGGCAGAAAGATGCAGCTCAGAGGCGATAGCTGCGTTGGTCCGGCCCTCGGCCATAAGGGCCAGCACCTCGTGTTCTCGCGGAGACAGCTTGGTCAGAGCGCTACGGGCCGAACGCCTGGTCAACAGCTGCGCGATGACCTGCGGGTCGACCACAGTGCCGCCGGCCACTAGCTGGCGCAACGCGTCACTCAGAGCCGATAGATCCTCGATCCGATCTTTCAGCAGGTATCCGACACCGCCCTGGGAATCGGCCAGAAGCTCACGGGCGTAAGTTGCCTCGACGTAGTTGGACAGTACCAACACCGCCACGTCAGGGCAGGCCCGCTTGACGGCCACGGCGGCCTGAAGCCCATCGTCGGCGTGGCCCGGGGGCATGCGCACATCGGCCACAAGCACATCTGGCCGTGTTTTGGTGACGGCGGGCACAATCTCGGTGGCGTCCCCAACCGCCGCGACGACCTGGTGACCATCCTCCTCGAGCAGACGGGCCAGGCCTTCGCGCAGCAGCACTGAGTCCTCAGCCAGCACCACCTTCATTGTTCGCCACCTCCACAGTGATCAAGGTGCCTTGACCCTCTTGGCTCTCAACCCTGAAGTCACCATCAACCGCCCGGGCGCGGGCTTGAAGGTTGCCCAAGCCGTGGCCCGTGGTGACCTGCGCACCGCCGGCACCGTCATCGTGCACGGTTAGGCGAGCCCCGGCCATCGACAAGGTCAGGCACACCTCAACCTTAGAGGCAGCGGCGTGTTTGGCCACATTTGCCAGAGCTTCGGTGGCGGTGAAGTAGAGCATGGTGGCGACGGTGTCTGGTGGCCGGACACCGTCTGGGTTGTCAATGGCAAGATCGGCTGGCACTGGACTGGCCGCGCAAGCCGCCTCCAGGGCGGGGCCAAGGCCGCGGTCAGCCAGAATTGGCGGGGCAATGCCGCGGGCCAAGGCGCGCAGCTCCTCGACGGCTTCGTCCGAGAACTGCCGGGCCTGATCAATTAGGTCTTTGGCAGCCTCGGCATCGCCGGCCTCAAGCCGGCGCTGGGCCGCGGCTAAGTCCATGCCAACCCGGATCAGGCGCTGCTGCGGCCCGTCGTGGATGTCGCGCTCAATACGACGCAGATCATCAGTTTGGGCGGCCATCGCCTGGTCGCGTGATTCGGCCAAATCCTGGACCCGTCGCATCAGCGAGCCGTTAGTTGGCTGCAGTAACCCCCTGGCCAGCCCGGCATGCATGGCAAAGAGCCCGCGCATGACATAGGGCAAGGTCACAGCGAACACCAGGCCCATGATGAAGTCGAATAGAACCTGAGACATGGGCCAATTGATGATGTCCATTAGCGTCCGGTAGTCGCCGTTGTAGTCGCAGTAGCCGATCGTGGCGATGCAGGTGTCGTAGGGAATGGCCGCACGCCAAGCCCATTCGGTCAGTCCAAACAGTGGCACGAACCACCAAGCCAGGGTCAATGACCAGGTCAAGCAGCTTAGCGGCAGGGCGATGACGCCGTGTAGCCAGGCGCGCCAACCGTCGGCGGACAAGATATGACGCTTGAACCAGCGGCCCAGGCCCGTCTTGGTCGGCTTGGTCAGATCTGGCGGCGGCGGCAGGACGTGAAGCTCGACCCCAGCCGCCCACAGCCGGCGGCGCTCGACGGCGGCGAAGGCCTTGGCCATCAGCATGTTGAAGGCCAATACCAGCAGCCCAATCCAAATTACCAGGGTGCCGACCCCGAGCGAGGCCAGCGTGATCAGAACCGTGAACGAGACCACGGCGATGGGCAGGGTTAGAAGGAGGTAGCCGGTCTGGGCGAAAAACCGTCCCAGCCAAGCGAATGCTGGGCGAGGGTCAACTGGCTGGGGGGCGGGGGTTTGTTGGTCTGGCTGTTGGGTTTCCATCACGCTTGTCATGCCTACTAATATCCAGGTCGCGGGCCTGGTCAAACCAGCCTGCTACCCCCCAAATTCTAGGTGGGGATAGCCCCACTATCTGCGTTGGGCGCTCCCTAGGTGCCGACCTGTTTGGGCCTGAGCCAGTTTTCGACCACCAAACCCGGCACGCGTCTAATCTCTTTTTCGTTGTCAGTCACAAGCGCCAAACCCAGGCTAAGAGCGTGGGCCGCAATCCACAGGTCGTTCATGCCGATCGGCGTGCCTCGCCTTGCTAGATCGGCGCGAATGGCGCCGTACCGCTCTGCGACACCGCGATCCAGTGGCAACACCGGCATGCAAGCAGCCAAGGCTTCGAGTCGCGGCCCAAAACCGGCCGCCTGGGCCCTGGCAACGCCGTAGCGAAGCTCACCAAGCACGACCACACTGATTGCTGCTTGTCCGGGCAGCAATTCGGACAAATGGGCCGCAACTTGTCCCCTCGGCCGCCTGAGCACTTCGACCACGGCGTTGGTGTCCAACATCAAGATGGGATGGCTTTCCCATTGTGCCGCCATCGTCAAAAGACGTTTTCGTCGAGGGGCATCAGCTCGTCCTCGATTTCCGGCCAGGGTTCGTCAAGGTCGTCCCACTGCGACAGCAGGGATGTGACCGATGCTCCCGGCAGCGGCTCAATCACTAAGCGGGCGCCGTCTTGGTACATCAAGGCGGTGCCGCCGGGCAGCTCAAACTCACGCGGTACGCGCAGTGCCTGGTTACGACCATTCCGGAACAAACTCACTTGGCGGACCTGACCCATCTTCGAACCTCCTCGACTCCAGGCATATTGCTAAGCCTATGCCAATTCGAAGTGAGGCGCAAAGCAAGTGATCAGGCGCAGCACCTAGGCTGCGTCAAGGTCGGCGGGGACGTACCAGAGGTAGGTGAACGACACCATGAACGGGTTGTCCGATCCTCGCTGGGCGCCTCGAGCCTCGGCCTGGGCGGCCACCGTGACCTCGAGTGTGCCGCCCAGTGGAACAGCGATCAACTCCAAGTCGCTTGGCACCTCGTCACCATCTATCCGCACAATCAGCTGGTCCGTGTCCGGGTTGATGAAACAGCCAATCGCGGACCAATCTGCCTCGAAGGCTGGCGGCGCATCTGCCAGCCACACCATCCCGGCCGGCGCCCAGCCGGCGATCGAATCCCACACCCGGGCCTTGGTGGCCCAATCGGGTGCGACCAAAGGGCAGTCTGGCCAGCTCGGATGAGTCGCCGAACCGCCGGCAATTGTCACCGGCAAATCGACCATGGGCGTCATGTTGGTCTCGACTTGGCCCGAGGCCACATCGACAGCCCAGCTACCGCCGTTGGTGGTCGTCATCTCCAAAGTGGGGGACTCGGCATCGGCCGGCCCAGCGATGGCCAAAACCATCCGCGTGCAAAAGTAGGGCGTCAGATCGGCTAGGCCGTCCCCGCCGTCTGTCCCTTCTGGAGCCTCGAGAGCCGGCGTCTTGTCCTCGTTTCGATATGGCGACCACGAGGTCTCAGTCTCCCCGAGGCGGACTGTGAGGTCGACGTTGTCGACTACGGAGGACTCATCTTTGAGATCTGGCGGCATCCCGGGCGGCGATATGTCGATCCGAACCAGCCAAAACACGTCGCCTTCGCCCGGTGGGACAATCTTGTCACCAGCCGACTTAGCCTCACGGTGAAAGGCATCAGCCACAGCCACCCAGGCTGCTGCCTGGCTCAGGTAGTCCACTTGAGTCACGCCGATGGCGCTCAGCTCGGCCAGGGGCATGGCAAACGGCAAAGCAATCGGATCTGCGACACCGGCGAAGCTGGCCTCGACCGCATCGACCTCACAGGTCTGAAACACCGCCCCGAGCGCCGCTCGCACCTCAGTCGGAGCTTCGGCACGGGGCGCGGTTTGACTGCCGGGATTGTCCGGCCCAGAGCAGGCCGTCACGCCAAAGGCCGCCGCCACAATCGCGGCTGCGGCCGCGGCAAGTCGCCTCATCACACAGCCTCCCCGTATCGAGCCACTCCCGGACATCTGTTTGCACCCAGCCAGCAGGTTACCGGCCCGTCGCCATCGCCGTCAGGCCTGGCCGCCGCATCGACCGCAGCACTACCCACACGACGTCGAACCGCACCGCCAGACCAGGCGCGTTGTTGCCTTCGAGTCGCCGCCACCGGACATTGAGGGCCGCTGGCGTACCTAGTCGGCCCGGCATTTGACGCCAGAAGCAATTGCGATAGTTAAACCCCGTTGACATGTCCCCCAAACGTGTCAATTTTCCGGCCGATTCTTTGACTATCAGATGTCGGTTCCGCTAACCACGATCTGCTGGCCGTGTTGACGACATACGCCAACACATCGGTGGCCATGAACCAACCGGCATCCGGTGTGGACGCCGAGCCGGTCGCCCAAGCCCTGGGTTCGCCGACATGGTACTAACGCAAGTCACGGTGCTACGACCTAGTACTAACGCAGGTCAAGCCGCCAGGACTTAGCATCAACGCAGGTCAAGCCGCCACGACCTAGTACAGAAACAGGTGTGAATTCTGGATGAGGCACAAAAGGCCTGGTCACTCCCGCCGTCCCACAGCCCCAACCTGTCTTGGTGCTAAGTCGCGGCCGGTCAGCCTGCTTTGGCGCTAGGTCACGACAGGCCAGGGTGGCCAAATCCAGGAACGAGCGGGGGTCGGCTTCGCGGAGCTACCAGCGACCCCGGCGACGTCGGTGACCAGCGGTGATACAAAGTGCGCCAGAGAGTGTTGTGGTTCAGGACATAGGAAACCCATGTCTCAGGACATAGGCAACTAGTGTCTCTGGACACCGGAAACCAACACTGGGCTCAGACACCGGGAACCATCCCCGCCACGTCAACCCACCA